>JAJYAH010000358.1 GCA_021779635.1 Pseudomonadota bacterium
GCGCTGGTGTTGCAAATCGCCGATGGCGATCACCGGTACACCGTCAGGCTCGGTACCGATCTCGCCGCGGGCGAGCTGCCGCAGGCGATCGTGCCCGCGCATGCTTGGCAGGCCGCCGAAAGCACCGGCGACTGGACGCTCGCGGCATGCACCGTCGCGCCGGGTTTCGATTTTGCGAAGTTTGAATTGGCCAAACCGGGCTGGTCTCCTTCGCGCTGAAAACATCGCAATCGGGAATCGGGTGGGTATACCGGCGCGAAGCCGCTACATCGGGCTTCCCATAAGGAGCCTGACATGCACGACGGAAGCGACATCACCCACATTGCGGATTCGCAGATCATCGAGCCCGCGATTCTTTATTTCGGTACGCCAGTGGTGCTGATCGGCTCGAGCAACAAGGATGGCTCGTTCAATCTCGCGCCGATGTCGTCGGCATGGTGGGTCGGCTGGCGCTGCATGCTGGGTCTCGCCAGCAACTCCAAAACCACTGAAAACATGATTCGCACCGGCGAGTGCGTGCTCAATCTTCCCTCGGCCGATCTTGTCGACGCCGTCAACCGGCTCGCGCGCACCACCGGCTCAAGCCCCGTACCGGCAGGCAAGATCAAACGCGGCTACCGGCACGAGAAGAACAAGTTCGAGATCAGCGGCCTGACGCCGCTGCCGGGTCAGACGGTCGCTGCGCCGCGCGCCGCGCAATGCCCGGTGCAGATCGAGGCAAAGGTCGCGCATGTCCACCAGATGGCGCAGGAAGACGAAGTCTGGCGCGGCAGTCTTACGGCGGTCGAGGTTCGCGTCACCCGCGTGCACGCGCATCCGGAAATCATGATGGACGGCGAGCCCAACCGCATTGATCCCGACAAATGGCGGCCGCTGATCATGAGCTTTCAGCAGTTCTACGGTCTTACACCGCAGAAGCTGCAGCGCTCCGAACTTGGGCAGATTCCGGAAACCGCCTACAAGCCACCCGGTTGGCGGCCGGCGGCCTAAGCATCGCGTGACGCACCTCAGGATAACGGGGTCTTCCGCCAAACCATATCCTTCGCCGCGATCAGGCCACCACCGGCGATCAGGACTGCGGCGATCGCGAGGCTGGCGCTGGGTTTCGCAAAGCCCGCCATGATCAGAAACGCGGTCGAGAGCAGCGGCGTCGCGTAGGATGCCGCACCCAGCACGCGGATATCGCCGCGTTTCATGCCGATATCCCAGGCGTAAAACGCAGCACCGACAGGACCTACGCCCAGCGCTGCAATCGCCAGCCATTGGGCCACGGTCTCGGGCCAGATCGTGATCTCGACCATGCCATGAACGGCCGCCGCGAGCAGCGCCGTCGCGAGGCAGAAGCCCGCCACCGCGTCGGTCGGCACCGATTTGAGCTTGCGCGACAGCACCGAATAGGCCGCCCATACGAATGCCGCGACGAACGCCGCGGTCAATCCGGGAATTTGGCCGGGCGCGAAGCCATTGTGGCTGTTGCCCGCAAACAGCAGCACCGTGCCGGCGAGCCCGAGTAGCGCCCCGACGATGTGGTGCGGTGCCAGCCGTTCGCCCGGCAGCAGCGACGAAAACACCACGATCAGCAAGGGCCAGAGATAATTCAGCAACCCGGCTTCGGCCGGCGGCGCGAAGCGCAGCGCCAGGAAGTACAGTGCGTGATATCCGAACAGCCCGCCGACCCCGACGATCCATGCCACCGGCGATTGCCGCAACGCGCGGACCGCATTCGGCCGCCCGATCCAGGTCAGGAATCCCGCCAGCGCGCCGATCGCGAACGTCATCGCCGCCAGCTGAAAGGCGGGAATCTTCCCCGTCGCCACCGTCAGCGCCGCCAGCAGCGACCACATCAGGATCGCGGTCAGCCCGATCAGCGTGGCGGTGCGGGGGGTCATTGGTTCGTCACTCAAGCCACCGGGCCAGCGCTAAGCGCCGCCCGACAGCCGGTACCGTGAAGCAATCCATCTGTCTGACATCACGACAGCTGGATTGTCTGGTCGCAAGTGCTCCTCGCCATGACGAAGAGCAACAATCACGCGTGGTACTGGCCGCCGTTCACGGTCAGCGTCGATCCGGTAATGAAACCGGCCTCATCGGCGGCGAGGAACACCACGCTGCGCGCGATCTCTTCGGGTTCGCCGAGGCGGTTGACCGGAATCATCGGCAGGATGCTCTTTTCGACAACATCCTTCGGCACCGCCTGCACCATTTCGGTGTTGATATAGCCCGGGCAGATCACGTTCACGGTGATGCCAGCCTTGGCATTCTCCAGCGCGAGCGCCTTGGTGAAGCCGATATCGCCGGCCTTGGCTGCCGAATAATTGACCTGGCCGAACTGGCCCTTCTGGCCATTGATCGAGGAGATGTTGATGACGCGGCCGAACTTTCGGGCGCGCATGCCCTCGATGACCTGGCGCGTCATGTTGAACAACGAGCCGAGATTGGTGTTGATCACCGAATTCCACTGCTCGACCGTCATCTTGTGGAACGCGCCATCCTTGGTGATGCCGGCGTTGTTGACCAGCACATCGACCGGACCGAGATCGGCCTCAACCTTCTTGACCCCGGTAACGCAGGCGTCGAATGAGCTGACGTCCCATTTGTAGACGGGAATCCCGGTATCGGCCTTGAATTTCTCCGCGGCCGCATCGTTGCCGGCATAACTGGCGGCGACCTTGTATCCGGCGGCCTTCAGCGCCTTGCTGATCGCCGCACCGATGCCCCGTGTTCCCCCCGTAACCAACGCAACCCGTGCCATGTCGAATTCCTCCTTGGTGGTCTTTTTTATGCGCCGGAATTATCCCGGTCCTTGACAACATCTTCCAGATGAAAATGCCCGGCGCGAGACCGGGCATTTTTGTTTTAGCAGTGTGGGGCGAAGTTGACAGATGATCTTTTCATCACGCAACGCACCCTGTTTGTTCAGTCGCGTGCAATGCACATAGCAATGCCCATGCCGCCACCGATGCACAACGTGGCGAGACCCTTCTTGGCATCGCGCTTCTGCATTTCATGCAGCAGCGTCACCAGCACGCGCGCGCCGGAGGCGCCGACCGGATGGCCGATGGCGATCGCGCCGCCGTTGACATTGACCTTGGAGGTATCCCAGCCGAGGTCCTTGTTGACCGCACAGGCCTGCGCGGCGAAGGCCTCGTTGGCCTCGATCAGATCGAGATCGCCGATCTTCCAGCCGGCCTTCTTCAGCGCGGCGCGCGAGGCCGGGATCGGCCCCGTGCCCATGATCTTCGGATCGACGCCGGCCTGCCCCCACGACACGATGCGCCCGAGCACGGTCCGGCCTTCCTTGGCCGCCTGCTTCGCGGTCATCAGCACCACTGCGGCCGCTCCGTCATTGATGCCGGAAGCGCTGCCGGCGGTCACGGTGCCCTCCTTTTCGAAAGCCGGCTTGAGCTTGCCCATGGCTTCCAGGGTCGCACCGTGACGCGGATATTCATCCTCACTGACGACGATGTCGCCCTTGCGCGACTTGATGGTGACCGGGACGATCTCGTCCTTGAACTTGCCGGCCTTCTGGGCGGCCTCGGCCTTGTTCTGCGAGCCGACAGCGAACTCATCCTGCTGGGCGCGGGTGATCTGAAATTGCCTGGCGACGTTCTCGGCGGTGTTGCCCATGTGGTAGCCGTTGAAGGCATCCCACAGCCCGTCCTTGATCATGGTGTCAATGAATTCAACCGGTCCCATCTTCACGCCGCCGCGCAGATACTGCGCGTGCGGGGCCATGCTCATGGATTCCTGGCCGCCGGCGACCACGATTTCGGAATCGCCGTTGAGCAGCGCCTGGTAGCCCAAAGCCACCGTACGCAGGCCCGAGCCGCATAATTGATTGACGCCCCAGGCCGGGCTTTCCACCGGGATGCCGGCGGCAATCGAGGCCTGGCGGGCGGGGTTCTGGCCCTGCGCCGCAGTCAGAATCTGGCCCATAATCACCTCGGAAACCCGCGCCGGCTCGATGCCCGCGCGTTCCAGCGCGGCCTTGATGGCAACGGCGCCGAGATCGTGGGCCGGCAGGGTGGCAAACGCGCCGTTGAAACTTCCGACCGGGGTGCGGGCGGCGCTGACGATGACGACATCGTCTGACATGGACATCTCCTGAGTTTGAGTTCTTGGGCTTGAGGCCCTGGACGGCGGGCGGCCGGATGGCTGGCCAGTCTCTCACCTTATCCTGTTAACGGAGTTGAGGCATGTCAATCGGCCAGAGGGCGAAATCACGCCGCGGCGCATTCAAAATGACGCACTTGGCAGTTTCCTGAGCAATGCCTATGCTTTGGAATTAACCGTGGCGCACAAAACGGTAGCCGAACCCTATTGAAAATGCTTACTTTGCTGCGATGCGCTGCTCGTTAGCCCTTCGGCGACGCCGTCGGGTTCCTTGTCCTCGGTGTGCATGTGTGAGCCCATGGCGAAATCAGACCAACCCACCACGATCAAGAAATACGCGAATCGACGGCTCTATAATACCGGCACCAGCACCTATGTGACGCTCGAGGATCTCGCGGCGATGGTCAAAGAGGGCGAGGACTTCCTCGTCTATGACGCGAAAACCGGCGACGACATTACCCGCTCGGTTCTGGCCCAGATCATTTTCGAACAGGAAAACAAGGCCGGGCAGAACCTGTTGCCGACCACCTTCCTGCGTCAGTTGATCCGATTTTACGGCGACAGCATGCAGATGGTAGTTCCGCGCTACCTCGAGCAGTCGATCGACACCCTGACGCGCGAGCAGGAGAAATTCCGCAAGCAACTCACCACCACTTTCAGCATGACGCCATTCGCGCCGCTGGAGGAACATGTTCGCCGCAACATGGAAATGTTCGAGCGGACATTTTCGATGTTCAAGCCGTTCGCGGCACCCCGCGCCGGAAGCGCCGCCGCAGAGCCGGAGAAAACGCCGGAGCCGGCCGCGGAAGCCGACAACATCGACGACCTTCGCCGTCAGATGAAGGACATGCAGGATCGCCTCGAGCGGATGTCGAAAGAGCCGAAGAAAGACGAGTGATAGCGCGGTCTTTCTGCTCGTCGTGCCGGCTCGGGGAAGTCCTTAGCCCGCCGCCGGCAAGGCCGCCCCGGGCCGCATACTCCAGGGCCGTTGCGAAGATGCAAGCCCGATCAGGCGACCCTGGATGTAATCGCAGCCCCAATCGCGCAGCATCACTGCGGATTCGTCGTCCTGAACCCATTCAGCGACCGTCTTGATTTCCAGCCGGCGCGCCAGATCGATCAAGGTCTGCACGAAAGCGCGATCGTCGGCCGAGCGGGCGATGTTTTGCACGAAGGCGCCGTCGATCTTCACGATATCGACGCCGAGCTTGCGCAAATTCCGGAACGAGGTGTATCCGGCACCGAAATCATCGATGGCGATCCGGCTGCCGAAGTTTTTCAGGCGGGTGACGAAGCCGCGCAGATCATCGATATCCTGGATCGCCACGGTTTCGGTGATTTCAACGATCAGCCGCTCGGCTACGCCAGGATGCGCGCGCATCAGCGATTCAATCGAAGCCCACCAGTCCGGGTCCATCGTGGTGTCGGGCGAGATGTTGAGGCTGAGATGCACATCCGGCGCGTCGGCGAGCTCGGCAACGACGAGTTCCAGCACGCGGTGATCGACCAGGCGGATCAGGCCCAGCTTCTCCGCGACCGGAACGATATCCGGCGCCAGCAGAACCTGCCCGTCATCCTGCTCCATGCGGACCAGGCATTCGTAGAACGCCGCGTCGCGCGAACGGGCCTCCACCACCGGCTCGAACGCCATGACGATCCGCCGTTCGTTGAGCGCGGTGACGATCTCGTCGGTGACGCGGATGTTGACGCGGCGCTGGGCGTCGCGCTCGACATTCGGACGCCACAACGAGAACGACCCGGCGCGACGCCGCTTGGCCATATCCAGCGTTTCCTGGGCACGGGTAATCGCCTCGTCGGCGCTGCGCGCATAGCGCGGCACGCTGACCGCACCGATCGACGCGGTAACGGAGACCGGACCGGATCTGGTCGGCACCACCTCGTCGCGAATGCCGGCAAGAAACCGCTCGGCCGCGATATTCACATCATCGATCGTGCAATTCTTCAGGATCAGGCCGAATTTGTTGCCGGAAAACCGGCCGAGCACGTCGCCGCCGCGCAACCGCGCGCGAATGCGCCTGGCCACTTCCGAAATCACCGCGTCCGCCACATCGAAGCCGAAGGCGTCGTTGATGCGCGCCAGATGATCGATACCGATCAGCATGAAGGCGAAAGACGAGCGGAAACGCGCGGCTTCCTCGATGGCTTCGGCCAGCGATGCGGCAAGATAGGTACGATTGAGTTCGCCGGTCAGCGGATCGTGTCGCGACAGTTTCAGCAGTTGCTCGTCGCGGGCGTGGCGTTCGTTGTTGAGGCGGACAATGCCTTGGGCGCGCGCCGGCCGGCCGTCAGCTCCCGCGAACCACGTGCCGGATTCCTCGATCCAGAGCACTGGCGCAGACGTGCTGGTCCGCACGCCATACTCGATTCGATATGGCGCGTCGTCGCGTCCGGGCGGCGAATGGCGCAGCGCGTCCGACCGGATCGAACGCACCGGTTCGATCAGCTTTGAAAACTCCGTGCCGCTGGCCAGCGCCGCCGCCGGAATATCCGGAAAAACCTTTGCAATGTGATCGCTCCAGGCGATCACGTCGGTTGCGATGTCCCACACGAACGCCGCCTGGCCTAGCGAAGCGAGGATGGTCGAAGCTTGCGGAGCGGGGAGGATCAAGATCGCCTCGTTTCGGGACACCGCCGGAGTGATTCTCGGCCTCAAGAATAGTGCCTCTTTTGCCGCTGACACAGCGCCTATTCCGCAAAAGGTGCGCTCAAATCTGCGGCAGAATATCCATAAATTATTAATGGACGGCGTATTCAGCAGACAAACCGGATTCGCTCCGCCGCAACAATGCGCTACGCAAATTCGTAAATAATCCGTAAACCATGTTGCGCGGCGTTGGGGAACGAACCCGAACGGACCGGCATAGACCTTGCGACGATGGAGCGGCAACGGAGCGCCGCGTCCCAAAACGTGACAGTTGAGCCGGATTTCGAC
>JAJYAH010000013.1 GCA_021779635.1 Pseudomonadota bacterium
GCAGATGTACATCGTGCAGTTTCAGGACCCGGCGCGAGGCGCCGACAAGATATTCAACAGCCGGGTCGAGCAGACCTTCGACGCCTTTATGCGCAAGCCGGTGCCGCGCAGCGACACCGCGCCGGCAGAAGCGCCGATCGCCGGGGTCGGCGCCTCGGCCAGGCTCAATCTGGCGTTTCCGCAAATGATTGCCGGTTACGATGCCAGGCACGATCCGCGGACGCCGATCCTGTCGCCGGAGGAGAAGAAGGTCTTTGTCGATACCTTTGCCAAGACCGGCTTTACCGGCGGCATCAACTGGTATCGCAACATTTCGCGCAACTGGCAGCGCTCGGCGGAGATCGACCATACGGTGCGGGTGCCGTCGCTGATGATTATGGCTGAAAACGATCAGGTGCTGCCGCCGTCGGCGGCCGACGGCATGGAGAAGATCGTCCCCGACCTTGAAAAATATCTGATCCGCGGCAGCGGTCATTGGACGCAGCAGGAAAAGCCGGAAGAGGTCAGCGCCAAGCTGATTGAATGGCGCAGAAGGCGGTTCGGGTAAACGTCATCCCGGGATGAGCGCAATTGCGCTCACCCTGGAGGTGCGAGCCCGATCGGGCGAGCCTCGAAGAATGAGAGATGCAATGCAAGCGTCTCATCCTTCGAGACGCGCCGGAGCGCGCTCCTCCAGCGATAACGGCAAAGCCATTACGCGGGGATGAACAGCTGTTTTGCGCTGAGATAGCAGGAGACGATTACGCGATGGCGTCCACGAACAAATTAAGCCCGATCCCGCACCCGCCGACCAGGCCGGTGGTCGGCAACATGCTGTCGCTGGATTCCACCGCGCCGGTGCAAAATCTGGCACGGCTGGCCAAGGAACTGGGGCCGATTTTCTGGCTGGACATGATGGGTGCGCCGCTTGTCGTCGTCTCCGGGCATGATCTCGTCGACGAACTCAGCGACGAGAAGCGTTTCGACAAGGCGGTGCGCGGACCACTGCGCCGGGTGCGTGCGGTCGCCGGCGACGGCCTCTTCACCGCCGACACGACCGAGCCGAATTGGAGCAAGGCGCACAACATCCTGATGCAGCCGTTCGGCAACCGCGCGATGCAGTCCTATCACCCGAGCATGGTCGATATTGCCGAGCAGCTTGTGAAGAAATGGGAGCGGCTGAATGGCGACGAGGAGATCGACGTCGTTCACGACATGACCGCGCTGACGCTCGACACCATCGGGCTGTGCGGATTCGACTATCGTTTCAATTCGTTCTACCGGCGCGATTACCATCCCTTCGTCGAATCTCTGGTGCGCTCGCTCGAGACCATCATGATGATCCGCGGCCTGCCGATGGAAAATCTGTGGATGCATAAACGGCGGCGCGATCTGGCCGGCGACGTCGCCTTCATGAACAAGATGGTCGACGAGATCGTGGCCGAGCGCCGCAAGAACGCCGAGGCCGCCGAGGGCAAAAAGGACATGCTCGGCGCCATGATGACCGGCGTCGACCGCGTCACCGGCGAACAACTCGACGACGTCAACATCCGCTACCAGATCAACACCTTCCTGATCGCGGGGCATGAGACCACCAGCGGCCTGTTGTCATGCGCGCTCTATGCGCTGCTCAAGAATCCCGACGTGCTCAAAAAGGCGTATGAGGAGGTCGACCGGGTGCTCGGCCCCGACATCGACGCCAAGCCGACCTATCAGCAGGTCACGCAACTCACCTACATCACGCAAATCCTGAAGGAAGCCCTGCGGCTGTGGCCTCCGGCGCCGGCCTATGGCATCTCGCCGCTGAGCGACGAGACCATCGGCGGCAAATACAAGCTGAAGAAGAACACCTTCATCACCGTGCTGGTGCTGGCGCTGCATCGCGATCCCGGCGTTTGGGGCCCGAATCCGGATGCGTTCGATCCGGAAAATTTCAGTCGCGAGGCCGAGGCGGCGCGCCCAGTCAACGCCTGGAAGCCGTTCGGCAACGGCCAGCGCGCCTGCATCGGCCGTGGTTTTGCCATGCACGAAGCGGCGCTGGCGATCGGCATGATCCTGCAACGCTTCAAATTGATCGACAACCACCGTTACCAGATGGTGCTGAAGGAAACGCTGACCATCAAGCCTGACGGCCTCAAGATCAAGGTGCGTCCGCGCGCCGACCAGGATCGCGGGGCCTATGCGGGCCGCACCGCGAGCACGGTGGCTGCGTCGGCCGCCGCGCTGGCGCCGCGGACGCGGACCCGCCCCGCTCACAACACACCGCTACTGGTGCTTTACGGATCGAATCTCGGCACGGCCGAGGAACTTGCGACCCGCGTCGCTGATCTCGCCGAGGTCAATGGTTTTGCCACCCGGCTCGCGCCGCTCGATGACTTCGTCGGCAAGCTGCCGGAGCAGGGTGGCGTGCTGATCTTTTGCGCGTCGTACAATGGCGCCCCGCCGGACAATGCCACGCAGTTCGTCAAATGGCTCGGCAGCGACCTGCCGAAGGATGCGTTCGCCAAGGTCCGTTACGCGGTGTTCGGCTGCGGCAACAGCGACTGGGTCGCGACCTATCAGTCGATCCCGCGCTTCATCGACGATCAATTGATGGCGCATGGCGCCAGCAATGCCTATGTGCGCGGCGAGGGCGATGCGCGCGACGATCTCGATGGCCAGTTCGAATCCTGGTTCGCAAAATTGCGGCCGCTGGCCGTCAAGCAGTTCGGCCTCGACACCAATTTCGATCGCAGTGCCGACGACGAGCCGCTTTACAAGATCGAGCCGGTCGCGCCGGCTGCGATCAATGCGGCCGTCGCCCTCGGCGGCGCGGCGCCGATGAAGGTGCTGGTCAACACCGAACTGCAAAACAGGAACGGCCCCAATGCCTCGGACCGGTCGACCCGGCACATCGAGGTGCAGCTGCCTTCCGGCACCAGCTACCGGGTCGGCGATCACCTCAGCGTCGTGCCGCGCAACGATCCGGCACTGGTGGATTCGGTGGCTCGCCGTTTCGGATTCCTGCCGGCCGATCAGATCCGGTTGCAGGTCGCCGAAGGCCGCCGCGCGCAGTTACCGGTTGGGGATCCTGTTTCGGTGGGGCGTTTGCTGAGCGAGTTTGTGGAATTGCAGCAGGTCGCTACCCGCAAGCAGATTCAGATCATGTCGGAAAATACCCGTTGTCCGGTGACCAAGCCGAAACTGTTGGCCTATATCGGCGACGATGCCGCCGCGACCGAGCATTATCGCTCGGAAATTCTCGGCAAGCGCAAATCGGTGTTCGACCTTTTGGAGGAATATCCAGCCTGCGAATTGCCGTTCCACGCCTATCTTGAAATGCTGTCGCTGTTGGCGCCGCGTTATTATTCGATCTCGTCGTCACCGTCGGACGATCCGTCCCGGTGCAGCGTCACCGTCGCCGTGGTCGCAGGCGCCGCCAGCTCGGGACGCGGCATCTACAAAGGGATCTGCTCGAATTACCTGGCCGGCCGCCGCGCCGGCGAGACGATCCACGCAACGGTTCGCGAGACCAAGGCCGGCTTCCGGCTGCCCGATGATCCTTCGGTGCCGATCATCATGATCGGACCCGGAACAGGTCTGGCGCCGTTCCGCGGCTTCCTGCAGGAGCGAGCCGCGCGCAAGGCCAGGGGTGCTGGGCTCGGCCCGGCGATGCTGTTTTTCGGCTGCCGTCATCCCGATCAGGATTATCTCTATGCCGACGAGCTCAAGGCCTTTGCGGCCGACGGGATCACCGAACTCTACACCGCGTTCTCGCGCGCCGAAGGTCCCAAGACCTATGTGCAGAACCTGGTCGCGGCGCAGCAGGATCGGGTCTGGAGCCTGATCGAAAGCGGCGCGATCATTTATGTCTGTGGCGACGGCGGCAAGATGGAGCCAGACGTCAAGGCAGCACTTGTTGCGATCTATCGCGAACGCAAGGCGGCAGATGCGGATGCGGCGCTGCGCTGGATCGACGATCTCGGCACCAAGAACCGCTACGTGCTCGACGTCTGGGCCGGAGGATAGGACAGCCCCCACCGCAGGTCGTCCCCGCGCAGGCGGGGACCCATACGCGGTGTGGTCTCGTTTTAAAGAGCGGCAGCCGCGTGGGCATGCTCGTCGATAGAATCGATGATCTCGGGCCACATCGGGATCGGCAGCGCGTGGCCCATGCCCTCGATCATCAGAAGCCTGGCGCCGGGAATCGAGGCGGCGGTGTCCTTGCCGCCCTCCGGAGGCACCAGCGGATCGACGGTGCCATGAATGACCAGGGTCGGCGCCTTGACCGATGCCAGCCGCTCCTTGCGGCTGCCGGATGCGAGGACGGCGCGGAGCTGCCGCGCGATGCCGGCCGGGCTCAGTCCGCGCTCGAAGGTGCGTTCGGCGCGTGAGCGATCGAGCGCTTCGTCCTGCGGGAAGCTGCCGACGCGCAGCACCTTCCAGGTCTGCGCAAAGCGCACGAAATATTCTTCCCTGGTCTTCGGCGGCGGCGCCATCAGCACGGCGGTGGCCTCCCGGGTCGGCGGCGGCAGTTTTGGATTGCCGGTTGTCGACATGATCGATGTGAGCGAGCGTACCCGCTGCGGAAACGAGATCGCCGCTTCCTGGGCAATCATGCCGCCCATCGACGCACCGACCAGATGCGCCGAGGTGATGCCGAGCGCATCCATCAATCCGATCGCGTCCAGCGCCATGTCGTGCAGCCGGTAGGGTGCGGCGACCGGGATTTTCAGGAACCGAAGCTTGAGCAGTTCGACAGGGCCGAGGCGCTTTCCGCCGGTCAGTTTGCTGGACTGGCCGATGTCGCGATTGTCGAACCGGATGACGCGAAAGCCGCGGGCGGCCAACTGCCGGCAGAAATCGTCATCCCAATGGATCATCTGGGCGCCCAGCCCCATGATCAGCAGCATCGGCTCGGCGTCGGCGTTGCCGAAGATTTCGTAACAAAGGTCGATGCCGTTGGCGCGGGCGAACTGCGGAGGCTGGTGGGCGAGTGAGTTCACCGGGCTGTTCCTTCGGAAATGGCATTTCGATGAGGAATCTATGACACGGTTTCGCGTGGCGCAGAAGGCTTGCCGGCGACCGGAAAGCCGACAAATCGAGACCTAATGTTGACCGGCCAGTCGCAACAGTGTGGTATGACCAAAACAGGCGAAGCAATCGCGGTCAGGTTGGAGGACGCCAATGGCAGACAAGAGCAACGATCCGGTCGCGATCTGGCAAAACATGATCGGCGAGATGGAGAAGGGATTCAATGCCTTCGCCAACCAGGCGATGGCGTCGCCGGAATTCAGCAAGGCCGTCAATCAGGTCGGCGGCGTAACCGCAGGCGCGCAAAAGCAGCTCGGCGATCTGATGGAGAAATATCTCGTCAACATGAATCTGCCGAGCCGGGCGCAAATGGTCGGCATGGCCGAGCGGCTGCAGTCGATCGAAGGGCAGTTGAACGAGATCAAGGCGTTGCTGCAGCAGGTCCATAACAATTCCGGCGCGCCGGAAGGCGGATACGCCGCCGCACCCAGGCCGCCGCGGACAAAACGTCCGCCGGGCGCGGGGGGAGCGCAAAAATGAATACCGCGGCGCCGCTCGATCTGGCGTCGATTCCGGACCGGATCCAGTCCGAGGTGCAACGCGCGATCCAGCGCAGCATCAAGGGCGTCGAATATTTCGCCTCGTCGGGCCCGTCGCTCGGATCGACGCCGAAGGATATCCTGCACGTCCGCGGCACGCTCAATCTGTATCACTACCGGCCGCTGTCGGACGAGATCTACCGCGTGCCGATCCTGATCGTGATGGCGACCACCAACCGCGGCTACATCCTCGACATGGTGCCAGGCCAAAGTTTCATCGAGTTCCTGCTCAGGCGCGGCTACGACGTCTACATGATGGACTGGACCGCGCCGAAGCCGGAAGAGAAATCGCTGCGGATGGAGGACTACGTCCTCGATTTCATCCCCGATTGCGTTCGCCGCGTGCAGCGCGATTCCGGCGAGACCGACGTCACGGTGATCGGCTATTGTTTCGGCGGCGTATTGTCGCTGCTGTACGGCTCGATCTTCGCCGAAGGGCCGATGAAGAATCTGATCTGCTTCACCACCCCGATCGATTTCCGCGAGATGAAGCTGTTCCAGAATTTTGCCGACCGGCGCTATTTCGACGTCGACCGGCTGATCGACAGCGTCGGCAACGTGCCGCCCGAGATGATTCTCTCCTCATTTGAGATGTTGCGGCCGGCCTCGCGCGCCGCGAGCCAGGTGCAGCTATGGGACAACATTTGGAATGACGAGTATGTCAAATCGTACCGCATGTTCGATCGCTGGGCGACCGATACGCTGCCCCTGGCCGGCGAGTATTTCCGCCAGATCACCCGGGACCTGATGTGGGACAACAAGCTCTACAACGACGCGATGTCGGTCGGCGGGCGGCCTGCGGATATTTCCAGGATCACGGTTCCGATCCTGCACGCGGTTGCCGAGCACGATCACATCGTTCCCTACGACGCCGCCAAGCCGCTGATTCAAAAGATCGGCTCCTCCGACAAGGAAGAGGTGATGCTGAAGGGCGGCCATGTCAGCCTTGTCGCCGGCGCCAACGCCATCAAGCGGCTGTGGCCGAAACTGGATTCCTGGCTGGGTGAGAGATCGATATGAGCAGCGAAGCACGTTCCTACCCACGCCGTGTGACCACCGAGGCCGGCGAGATTGAATTCCGGTTGATGTCGCCGGCCGATGAAGCCGCCGTGCTCGATTTTGCGCGAAAACTCCCGGTGCATGATCTGTTGTTCCTGCCGCGCGACATCAGCGAGCCGAAGGTGCTGGCCGCCTGGATCAAGGAGATCGAGCGCGGCGCGATCACCAGCCTGCTCGCGGTGAAGGCGGGCAGGGTGGTGGGATGCGGAACGCTGGTGCGCGATCCGCTGTCGTGGTCGCCGCATGTCGGCGAAATCCGCAACGTGGTCGCCACGGATGTGCGCGGCCAGGGGGTCGGACGGGCGCTGTCGCAGGAGATCTTTGCCCTGGCCCTGGGCGCCGGGCTCGAGAAGCTGGTGGCGCAGATGACGGTCGATCAAACCGGCGCCATCGCCATTTTCGAAGGCCTCGGATTCAAGGCCGAAGCCCTGCTGCGCGACCACGTCAGGGACAAGGCCGGCAAGACCCACGATATCGTCGTGCTGGGGCACAATGTCGCGCAGGTCCGGGCCCAGATGGAGGCCTATGGCCTGCCGGATGCCGTGCAGCATTGAGGCACTTTCGAGCGAGGGTCTGAGCCGGTTTATCGGCCAGATTGCGCAACCAGCGAGCAGATCACGAATTCGTGATATCGCATCGCAACATTGATGTTGCATCGCACCATCCATTGTGACACAGATGATCTTGCCCCGGGCCAATCCGGACGGGGTGAGCCCATAGCTCAAACCTGAGGATGGAGAAACCCAATGACCACCGAGACCAATTCCGTGCTGAACGGCGTCAAGGAAGCTTTCGCGCCCGTCACCGATGCGTTCAAGAACCTCCAGAACATGGAAGTTCCCGAGGCTGCCCGCGACTTCGTGAAGAAGCAGGCCGAGACCGCCAAGGTGCGTGCCGCCGATCTTTACGCCGGTTCGGAGAAGGCGACTGCCGCGATCGAGACCGCCGTCGCCGGTTCGGTTAGCGAAGCCGCCAAGATCAGCCGCAACATCCAGCAGGCGATCTACCAGGACGCCGAGGCGTTCTTCGCCGGCATCGATAAGCTGGCATCCGCCAAGTCGCTCAATGAAGCGGTTCAGATCCAGTCCGACATGGTCCGTGCGCGTGGCGAAGTGTTGATCTCGCGGGCGAAGTCCACCACCGAATATCTCGGCAAGCTCGTCGCCGACGGTGCGAAGACCGCCCAGGACAACTTCTCCAAGATCTACACCAAGAGCGCCTGATCGCGATCGACTGACCTCCGCGGATAATAATTCAAAGGCCCGCTTGACGCGGGCCTTCTTTTTGACGCGCACTCCAATAAATCGTCGCTGCACCCTCCTGTCCGAGACGCGGCCAATGGGCCGCTCCTCAGGATGAGGGATTTTGTTTATCTGAAAGCCGACATGACCACGTCAGGCACCTTTTCGTTCGACGCTCCCGGTGATGCCGCGCGCGCTGCCGAGCTGCGGCGCGTCAAGGTGCTGGCTACACTGGTCTTGACCGGCACGCTGGCGCTGTTCGTGACCGCGAAGACCCTGCTGCCGCTGCATCCGGTTTTCGGCTTCGTCGCGGCTTTCGCGGAAGCTGCGACGATCGGCGGCCTCGCCGACTGGTACGCGGTGGTCGCGCTGTTTCGCAGGCCGCTGGGATTGCCGATACCGCATACCGCGATCATCCAGGGCAATCAGCACCGCATTGCCGATAAACTCGGCGAATTCATCGAGGTGCATTTTCTCGAAGCCAATCCCGTCAACGCCAGGTTGCGCCAGATCGACTTCGGCAGCTTCATTGCCGACTGGCTGCGCGACCGCAAGCGCAGCACGGACCTCGCCCGCTTCACCTTGCACCTGTTGCCCGAGGCAGTTTCGGCGACAGAAACCTCGGGCCTGATGGCGTTCATCACCCGCCGCATCACCACCCAGTTGCAAACAGTCGATCTCGCGCCGCTGGCCGCCGGCACGCTGCGGGCTTTCGTGGCCGAGGGCCGCCATCAGGGGCTGCTCGACGATATCCTGCGCGCGGTGCACGAGACGCTGACCCAGCCGGAAACCATGACGATGGTCCGCGCAAAGATCCGCGACGAGTTGCCGACGCTGCTCAAGCTCTATCGCACCGACGCGTTCCTGGTGAAGAAGATCGTCGCCTCCGCGACCGCCTTCTTCGACGACGTCCGTAGCGATCCGAAGCATCCGTTCCGCGGCGAGTTCGATCGCATGGTGCTGTCGTTTGTCGACAAGCTCGGCACCGACCGGGCCTATGCCGATCGCATCGATGGATTGAAGCGCGACCTGCTGGCGCGTCCCGAACTCGGCGACCTCGCGCGCAACATCTGGTCGAACGCGCAGGCCTTCATCGAACGCAGCGCCAGCGGCGAGAGCCAGGTGCTGCAGCAGCATCTGGCCCGGATGTTCGTGGCGGCCGGTGAGGCGCTCGCCGGCGATTCCGAATTGCGGGCCGAGATCAACAAGGGCCTTGTCGCCGTGCTCGGAAGTTTCATCGCCGATCAGAAGAGCGGCGTCTCCAGCTTCATCTCCGATCAGGTCAAGGCCTGGGACATGGGGCAACTGATTTCGCTGATCGAAATCAATATCGGCAAGGATCTGCAATACATCCGTTTCAACGGCTCGCTGATCGGCGGGCTTGCCGGACTTGGGCTTTACACGGCCGAATTCGTGCTGCGCTGGCTGTGACTTTTAGATCACTGAGGCCCGTTTACGTATTGTGACCTATTGTCCCCCGCAAGTTCCCCCGCTTGAATGCAGGAATCAGCGTCATAGCTTGATCAAGTGATTGTTGCGTTGCGGTGCGAGCGTACGAGATTCACCGGTTTCAAATTGATCGATTAGGCGCCCGCTCGAGGCCCCGCCAGGAGAGGAAATTCGATGTCCGCCACTGCCCAGACGCTGCGCCCGCCGTCCCGAACCCTGATGTTTCTGGAAGGTCGCGCCATCCACGAGCTCGGCGCGTTTCTCGGCGCATTGCCGCTGCTGAGCCTCGCGCCAAGGGGCGACGGCCATCCGGTGCTGGTATTGCCCGGTCTGGTCGCGTCCGACACCTCGACGCGTCCGCTGCGCAGCTTCCTGAAGAACCGCGGCTATGCCGTCAGCGGCTGGCGTCAGGGCCGCAATCTCGGCCTCCGCGAGGGCGTGCAGGACGCGATGATTGACCTGGTGCATGAGCTCAATGACAGCCATGGCCGCAAGATCAGTCTGGTCGGATGGAGCCTCGGCGGCCTCTATGCGCGTCAACTCGCCAAGATGATGCCGGATCGGGTGCGCTCGGTGATCACGCTCGGCAGTCCGTTTGCCGGCAGTCCGAAGGCAACCAACGCCTGGCGCGTCTATGAGATGGCCAGCGGCCGGCGCGCCGACGAGGAAGATCGCCGGTTCGGCGGCGCGCTCTCGGAAACACCGCCGCTGCCGACCACTGCGATCTTCAGCCGCACCGACGGCATCTGCGCCTGGCAGGGCTGCAAGGAAAAGCCGTCGGCGCGGTCCGAGAACATCGAGGTCGAAAGCAGCCATTGCGGCATGGGTCATCACCCCGCGGTGGTTTACGCGGTGGCCGACCGCCTGGCGCAGCCCGAAGGCAAGTGGGCGCCGTTCGACCGCAGCGGCTGGCGCAGTCTCGTCTATCCCGATCCCGCCAGGTAACGCTGCCTGCCGGCTGCCAGCCGGCGTTGTCGTGAATCCCTGAAACGCGCTATGCGTGGCGCATGGCGCATCCGCTTGCCCGCATCATCGAACAGCTCAAGCGCGAGCCCTCGCGCACCGGCTCCATCGTCATCACGCTGTTCGGCGATGCGATCGTGCCGCGCGGCGGTTCGGTCTGGCTCGGCACGCTGCTGGCGTTCTTTGACACCATCGACATCGACAACGGTGTGGTGCGAACGGCGATGTCGCGGCTCGCCGCTGACGGCTGGCTCGAACGCAACAAGGTCGGCCGCAACAGTTTCTACCGGCTGGTCAAGAAGGGGCGGCAAACCTTCGATACCGCGACCCGGCATATCTACGATACGCAAGTCTCGGACTGGACCGGGCGCTTTGAACTTCTGCTGATCGGCAGCAGCGAGGATCGCGATGCGTCCCGGGACGCGCTCAAGAATGCCGGCTTCGGCAGCCCGCTGCCGGGTGTGTGGGTGGCACCCTCCGGCGTTCCCGTTCCCGAGGAAGCTGCGCGCGCAATTCGTCTGGAAGTTTCGGCCGAGGACGACAGCGGCCGGCGGTTGCTCAGCGAGAGCTGGCCGCTGCACCGCACCGCCGACGCCTATCTGAAATTCATGAAGACCTTCGAGCCGTTGCGCGGCTGGATCGACCGCCGCGAACCATTGTCGGATGCCGACGCCTTCACGGCGCGCATTTTGTTGATCCACCATTATCGGCGGGTGGTGCTGCGCGATCCGCTGTTGCCGAGCGCTCTGCTGCCTGAGGACTGGCCGGGCCGGGCCGCCCGCCGGCTCTGCGGCGACATCTATCGCGGCCTGCTTGCCGCCTCCGAACAATGGCTTGACCTGAACGGTTCGAACGAAAACGGTCCCTTGCCGGCCGCCGGGGCGGACCTCAGGCGGCGGTTCGAGGGCGCCTAATATGTTACAAAAGTGACTTGAGTTACATAGTTTTTGATATATATCAAATCTCGCTTCCATGGAGATCGGCCATGTACACCCAAGCGCTCAACAGCTCAGAACCCGATGACCGCACCGTCGAGGACGCCGGCCGCGCCGCGCAGTTTCAGGCGCGGATCGACGCCGAAGAGCGCATCGAGCCGAACGACTGGATGCCCGCGGCCTATCGCAAGACATTGACGCGGCAGATTTCGCAGCATGCGCATTCCGAAATCGTCGGCATGCTGCCGGAAGGCAACTGGATCACGCGCGCGCCGTCGCTGCGCCGCAAGGCGGCGTTGCTCGCCAAGGTGCAGGACGAATGCGGCCACGGGCTCTATCTCTACGCCGCGGCGGAGACATTGGGCAGCTCGCGCGAGGAACTGGTCGACCTGATGCTGGCCGGCAGGGCCAAATATTCCTCGATCTTCAACTATCCGACGCTGACCTGGGCGGACATCGGCGCAATCGGCTGGCTGGTCGACGGTGCCGCCATCATGAACCAGATTCCATTGTGCCGCTGTTCCTACGGTCCCTATGCGCGCGCGATGATCCGCGTCTGCAAGGAGGAATCGTTTCATCAGCGCCAGGGCTTTGAGATCATGCTGACGCTGGCACGCGGCTCCGAGGAGCAGAAGGCGATGGCGCAGAGCGCGCTCGATCGCTGGTGGTGGCCGGTGCTGATGATGTTCGGCCCGCCCGACAAGGCGAGCCAGCACAGCGACACCTCGACCAAATGGAAGATCAAGCGCTTCTCCAATGACGAGCTGCGGCAGAAATTCGTCGATGCGACGGTGCCGCAGGCGCAATATCTCGGCCTGACCATTCCCGATCCCGGCATGAAGCAGAACGAAGCCGGACACTGGGAGTACAGTGCGATCGACTGGGAAGAGTTCAACCAGGTGCTTTCAGGCAATGGCCCGTGCAACCGCGATCGCCTGGCGGCGCGGCGCAAGGCGCATGAGGAAGGCGCCTGGGTGCGCGAGGCGGCGCAGGCCTACGCCGAGAAGCGCAAGCAAAGGCTGGCGGCGTAAGCCGCAACCAGAATTCAGGGAGGTCACGATGACCACGCCGAACGTTCCGCTGTGGGAAGTCTTTATTCGCAGCCGCAACGGCCTTGCGCACAAGCATGTCGGCTCGCTGCATGCCAGCGACGCCACGCTGGCGCTGCAGGCCGCGCGCGACATCTACACAAGGCGCGGCGAGGGGCTGTCGATCTGGGTGGTGCCGTCGAATGCAATCACGGCATCGGACCCTTCCGAGAAGGGCATGATGTTCGAGCCCGCGGAATCCAAGATCTATCGTCACCCGACATTCTACGACGTGCCCGACGAAGTCGGACATATGTGACTCCGTTCCGTCGTTGCGAGCGCAGCGAAGCAATCCATGGCCTAACAAGGACCGGATTGCTTCGTCGCGGAGCCTGTCATCGGGCCGGCCGAAAGGCCGGACCCGTTGGCTCCTCGCAACGACGAGTTAGCGCTCAAACAGGTTGATGAACATGGCAATCGCCTCCATACGGGTCACCGAAACCCCGCTCGTGCTGTATGCGCTGCGCCGCGCCGACGACGCGCTGATTCTGGGACATCGGCTGTCGGAATGGTGCGGTCATGCGCCCGCCCTGGAAGAGGACATGGCGCTCGCCAATATGGGCCTCGACCTGCTCGGCCAGGCGCGCGAACTCTACGATTACGCGGCCGAGGTCGAAGGCAAAGGCAACGACGAGGACAAACTCGCCTATTTGCGCGACGTCAGGCAATACCGCAATCTCCTGCTGCTGGAACAGCCGAATGGCGATTTCGCGCGCACCATGGCGCGGCAGTTCTTTTACGCGGCCTTTGCCGACCTCTATTGGCGCGCGATGATGAAATCGACCGATGCGACACTGGCGGCGATCGCGGCCAAGTCCGAGAAGGAAAGCGCCTATCACTTAAGGCATTCGTCGGAATGGATGGTACGGCTCGGCGACGGCACCGAGGAAAGCCATCGCCGTGCCCAGACGGCGGTCGATGACCTCTGGGCCTACACCGGCGAGATGTTCGGGGTCGACGAGAGCGAGCGCGCTTTGATCGAGCGCGGCGTCGCCGCCGATCCGGCGACGCTGCATCCGCAATGGCTGAAGACGGTTTCGAATGTCGTGGGCGAAGCGACGTTGGCGCTGCCCAAAAGCGGCTGGATGCAGCAGGGCGGCCGCAGCGGCAGGCACAGTGAACATCTCGGCCATCTGCTGAGCGAGCTGCAATCGATGCAGCGGACATTTCCGGGAGCCACATGGTGACCGCTATACGCAACGATGCTGATCTGCGGCAGCGCGCATGGGACGCTGCGGCGGCCGTGGTCGATCCTGAAATCCCGGTTTTGACGATCGCCGATCTCGGCGTGCTGCGGGATGTCGCGGTGACCGACGGCCGCGTCGAGGTCGCGATCACGCCGACCTATTCCGGGTGCCCCGCGATGAACATGATCACGCTGGAAATCGAGCTGGCGCTGGAGCGTGAAGGGTTCCGCAATTCGAAAGTCCGCACCGTGCTGTCGCCGGCCTGGACCACCGACTGGATGAGCGAGCAGGGCCGGCAAAAGCTCAGGGAATACGGCATCGCGCCGCCGCAGGCGGCGAGCTCCCGCCGCGCGCTGTTCGGCGTGCAGCATGTCGCCTGCCCGCAATGCGGCTCTGAGGATACCGAGGTGCTCTCCGAATTCGGCTCGACCTCCTGCAAGGCGCTGTGGCGCTGCCGAAGCTGCCGCGAACCGTTCGATTATTTCAAATGTCACTGAGGTCGTAATTCAAGCCGTCATTGCGAGCGCAGCGAAGCAATCCATCTCGCCCGCAAAAAGAAAGAATGGATTGTTTCGTCGCTTGCTCCTCGCAATGACGGGCAGGTTGAGGGTTCAGGAATTTCGATGTCGCAAACTCCCCGTTTTCATCGCCTGGCCGTCAATGATCTGCGCCGCGAATCCGCCGATGCGGTGTCGCTGACCTTTGCGATCCCGCAAGCACTCGCCGATGACTACCGGTTTGTGCCCGGCCAGTATCTGACCTTGCGCACGACGATGGATGGCGAGGAAGTGCGCCGCTCCTATTCGATCTGCTCGGGCCCTGACGACGGCGAGCTGCGGATCGCGGTGAAAAAGGTCGATGGCGGCGCGTTCTCGAGCTGGGCCGCCGACGAACTGAAGGCCGGCGATGAACTCGACGTGATGACGCCGACCGGCCGGCTCGGTGTCGCGCCGGCGCCCGGCGAGGCACGGCTGTATGTCGGTTTTGCCGCCGGCTCCGGCATCACGCCGGTGCTTTCGATCGTGAAGGGTGTGCTGGCGCGCGAGCCCCGCAGCCGTTTCTTTTTGTTCTACGGCAACCGCTCGACCGGCGGCATGCTGTTTCGCGAGGCGCTGGAAGAACTCAAGGACCGCTTCATGCAGCGGCTCTCGGTATTCCATGTGATCTCGGGCGAAGAGCAGGACATCCCGATCCTGCACGGCCGGCTCGATGGCGAGAAGGTGAGGGTGCTGTTGCGCTCGCTGGTTCCGGCGGCCAGCGTCGATCATGTCTTTATCTGCGGTCCCACCGGGATGAGCGAGGATATCGAGGCGACCTGCCGCGGTATGGGCATTGCCGCGGACCGTATTCATGTCGAGCGTTTCGTCTCGGGGCTCGGTGGCAAGCCACGCCCGAAAGCGGCCGTGGCGGCCACCGCGCCGGTGAGAGCGACGGCGTCGCTGATCATCGACGGCAAGCGCCGCGACGTGCCGGTCGCCGCGGAAGAGTCCATTCTCGAGGCGGCACTGCGGGCAGGCATGGATTTGCCGTTCGCCTGCAAGGGCGGGATGTGCTCGACCTGTCGCGCCAAGCTTGTCGAAGGCGATGCGCGCATGGAGGTGAACTATTCGCTGGAGCCGTGGGAGCTCAAGGCGGGCTTTATTTTGACCTGCCAGGCGCGGCCGATATCCGACAAGGTGACGGTGGATTACGACCACGTTTAGAGGCCGGAATGTCTGGTGGTCCTGATCGTTGACACGATGGTTGCTCCGCCTCATGACTAATACGCAGCTCATGAGGCCTGTCTCAACAAGCGCGACCGCAGGGAGATCGCAGTGAACGTCAAGGCTACGCCTTCGCCCGATGATATCGCGCGTGCCTGCGCCGAGGCGATGTGGCGGGAAGACGACGCCAGCAAGGGGCTTGGCATGGAGATCGTGGAGGTCAAGCCCGGCCACGCAACCCTGACCATGACGATCCAGCCGCATATGGTCAACGGCCAGCGCATCGCCCATGGCGGCTTCATCTTTACGCTGGCTGATTCCGCCTTCGCCTTTGCCTGCAACAGCCATAACGAGCGCGCCGTGGCGGCGCAGTGCAACATCTCCTTCATCAGGCCGGGCAAGCTCGGCGATCGGCTGGTCGCGACCGCACGTGAGATCTCGCGCAACGGACGATCAGGCATCTACGACGTGCGGGTCGCGGTGGATGACACGGTGATTGCCGAGTTTCGCGGGCACTCCCGCGCGATCGGCGGCGTATGGCTGCCGACGTCCGGGACCGCCACCAAACAAAAATAGACCGATCAGGGAAACGCGCAATGGCTTCGACAAAGCTGAGGGAAAGCGGGTACCGTGCCGAAATGGACGATGCCGAGCGCGCGTCGCGCGACGAGATCATGGCGTTGCAGAGGCAGCGACTGGCGTGGTCGCTGGCGCATGCCTACGATAACGTCGCGCATTACAAAAAAGCGTTCGACAACGCCGGCGTGCATCCGTCCGATTTCAGGCAACTGTCCGATCTCGCCCGGTTTCCATTCACGGTGAAAACCGATCTGCGCGACAATTATCCGTTCAACATGTTCGCGGTGCCGCGCGAGAAACTGGTCCGCGTTCACGCCTCTTCCGGCACCACCGGCAAGCCGATCGTGGTCGGATATACCAGGGCCGATATCGACATGTGGTCGGATGTGATGGCGCGCTCGATCCGCGCCGCCGGCGGGCGCAGCGGCATGCTCATGCACAACGCCTATGGCTATGGCCTGTTCACCGGCGGCCTCGGCGCGCATTACGGCGCCGAGCGGCTCGGCTGCACGGTGGTGCCGGTTTCCGGCGGCATGACCGAGCGGCAGGTGCAGCTCATCAACGATTTCAGGCCCGACATCATCACGGTGACGCCGAGCTACATGCTGGCGATCCTCGACGAGTTCAGGCGTCAAGGCCTGGACCCGCGCCAATCGTCCTTGAAGTTCGGCGTCTTCGGCGCCGAGCCCTGGACCAACGCGATGCGCGCCGAGATCGAGCAGGCGTTCGACATGGACGCGACCGATATTTACGGCCTGTCCGAAGTGATCGGTCCGGGCGTCGCGCAGGAATGCGTCGAGACCAAGGACGGCCTCCATGTCTGGGAGGATCATTTCTATCCCGAGGTGATCGATCCCGAGACCGGCCAAGTGCTGCCCGAGGGAGAGAAGGGCGAACTGGTCTTTACTTCGCTGACCAAGGAAGCGTTTCCGATCATCCGTTACCGGACCCGCGACCTGACGCGGCTGTTGCCGGGCACGGCGCGGCCCGGCATGCGGCGGATGGAAAAGGTCACGGGACGGTCCGACGACATGATCATCCTGCGCGGCGTCAACGTATTTCCGACCCAGATCGAGGAAGTCCTTCTGGCGACCGACTGGTGCGGCGGCCATTTCATCATCGAACTGACGCGCGAGGGACGGATGGATGAGATGACCGTGCTGGCGGAAGCGCGGCCCGAGCGCTGGGACGGCAGCGGGCTCACGACTCATGCCGAGAGGGTTTCGGCCTTTATCAAGAATACCATCGGCATATCCGCGCGTGTCGGGATTGTAGCACCCGAGACGCTGGAGCGCTCGCTCGGCAAGGCGAAGCGTGTTTACGACAAGCGGCCGAAGGGGTAATCGCTGTTGCCTCAGGAGTTATACGCGAACCCGGAAATCTCCGTGATGCCGCCTGCCCAAAAACCGGATACCGCGTCGATCGCCATCGAAGCGCGCTGCGTTCGGCTATTGGCCAAGGCCGACGATCCAGCTTCGCTGGCGCCAACGGTGGAGCGGCGAACGCTGTCGCGGGCCGCCGAGGAGGTGCTGATCGAGGTCAAGTCGGCGGCGGTAAATCCTTCCGACGTAAAGGCCGCGACCGGCCTGATGCCTTACGCGGTATTCCCGCGCACGCCCGGCCGCGACTATGCGGGGATCGTGATCGATGGCTCGGCGGGTTGGATCGGGCGCGAGGTGTTCGGTTCATCGGGCGACCTCGGGATCCGGCGCGACGGCACCCACGCCACGCATCTTGCCGTCGAAGCTGATGCGGTGGTGGAGAAGCCGGCTGGTCTCTCATGGGATGAAGCCGCCGGCATCGGCGTTCCCTTCGTCACGGCCATGGAAGGCCTGCGCCGCGCCGGAATGCCGAACAAGGCCGAGACCGTGCTGGTGATGGGCGTCAACGGCAAGGTCGGGCAGGCCGCGGCGCAGATCGCAAGCTGGCACGGCGCGCGCGTGATCGGTGTGGCACGCAAGAACGAACCCTATGAAGGCCATGCCAGTTCAAGGGTCGAGGTGATCGACGCCTCCGCGACGGATGTGGCTGCGCGGGTCCGTGAACTCACCGGCGGCAAGGGCGCCGACATCGTGTTCAATACCGTCGGCGATCCCTATTTTCAGGCAGCACACAAATCGCTGGCGTTGCGGGGGCGTCAGATCCTGATCGCCACCATCGAGCGGATCGTGCCGTTCAACATCCTGGAATTCTACCGCGGCCAGCACACCTATGTCGGCATCGATACGCTGGGGCTGTCATCGATTGCGACCGGCGCGGTGCTCCGCGAACTCGGCCCCGGGTTCGCGAGCGGACATCTCAAGCCGTTTCCGATCCAGGCGAGCGCGATCTATCCGCTGGAGGACGCCAAGCGCGCTTTTCTAGCCGTCGCCGGCTCGTCGCGTGATCGCGTGATCCTGCGGCCGGCGTAGAAAAAGTCCTCATTGCGAGCGAAGCGAAGCAATCCATTTGAGCGCAAAAAATCTGGATTGCTTCGTCGCTCCGCTCCTCGCAATGACGAAACTGAGTTTTTTTCGGAGATGCGTGTCGATGGAGTCCGCCCACATCGTTGTCCTCGCCGGCTTCGTCATCGGCCTGATCTATGGCGCGGTGGCGCTCTTGAGCGGGTTTTGCCTGATGAGCAGTCTGCGCGGCTGGTGGGCGGAAGGCGACAGCCGTCTGGTCCGCAGCTATGCGCTGGCGGTTGGGGTCGCAATCGCCGCGACCCAGCTTTTGGCGGCGGCTGGCCGGGTTGATCTCGGCAAATCGATCTATCTGCAGCCATCGTTTTCAGCGCCCGTGATGTTCTTCGGCGGGTTATTGTTCGGCTACGGCATGGTGCTGTCGAACGGTTGCGGCTCGCGCGCGCTGGTGCTGCTGGGGCGCGGCAATCTACGCTCGTTCGTGGTGGTGATCGTGCTCGGCATCGTCGCGGAGATGACGCTGAAGGGGCTGATCGCGCCTGCGCGCATCGCGATGGTGCAGGTGTCGCAGACGACGCCGGCGGTGACGTCGCTGCCGGCGCTGCTGTCCGCCTTCGGCCTCGGCGAAATGTCCGCGCGGATGCTCGCGGCTTCGGTGACAAGCGGCGGCCTGATCATCTTTGCGTTCGCGCATGCGCCGTTCCGGCGGGCGTGGGGGCAGATCGCCGCCGGGCTTGCGATCGGAATTCTGGCCGCGGCCGGATGGTTTGTGACCGGCTATCTCGGCGCCGACGATTTCAATCCGGCGCCGGTGACATCGCTCACCTTCATCGCGCCGATCGCGGACGCGTTGCAATATGCGATGCTGTCGACGGGATCGACGTTGAACTTCGGCATAGCGACGGTCGGCGGCGTATTCGCCGGCAGCCTGGTCACGGCGCTGGTCACGCGTTGTTTTCAGTGGGAAGGCTATCACTCGCCGCGCCATATGCTGCGCTCGGCCGGCGGCGCGGCGTTGATGGGCGCGGGCGGCGCGATGGCCTATGGCTGTTCGGTCGGGCAGGGCCTGACAGGACTTTCCACATTGTCGCTGGCCTCGTTCGTCGCCGTCGCCGGAATTGTGCTCGGCACCGCGGCGGGCCTGCGCGGATTGCTGCGCGTGAAGCCGTTAGCGGCGGCCTGAAGCGCGATGGGATTGGGTTGAATCACCATCGCGCTTTAGAGTTTTGATTAAGCATGATCTTTTCGGAAATCCGCTGCACACTTTTCCGGATCATGCTCTAGAGTCAATCGGCAACCGTCACGATACGAATCTCCGAGGTCAGGGTGCGATGCACCGGACATTTGTCGGCGATTTCCATCAGTTTCCCGCGCTGCTCGGCGTCGAGCGCGCCTTCCATGGTGATGACCCGGTCGATCTGGTCGAGCATCCCGGCTTTGGTTTCGCACTCGGCGCAATCTTCGGCGTGGATCTTGCTGTGCTTCAGCGTGACCGTGACGCGCTGCAGCGGCAGCGATTTGCGCTCCGCATACATGCGCATGGTCATCGACGTGCAGGCGCCGAGGCCGGCCAGCACGAAATCATACGGCCCGGGTCCGGTGTCCTCGCCGCCGGCGGCAACCGGCTCATCGGCCAGCAAATGGTGCGGCCCGACGGAAACGGTCTGCTGGAATTTGCTGTTGCGGGTCTCGCGAACCACCACGCGGCGCGGGGCTTCACCGGATTCGGCGGCTTGCCCGGGCGCGACAGGATCAAGGTAGCGCGTGGCCCAGGCGGCGATGACGTCGGCGACATAGGCGGAATCGCTTCTCTGGGTCAAAAGATGATCCGCGCCCGCCAGCGACACGAAGCTCTTGGGGTGCCTGGCCGCGACGAAGATGCGGGTCGCGTTGTCGATCCCGACAGTATCGTCGGTCGGCGCGTGCATGATCAGCAAGGCCTTGTGCAGCTTCGCCACATGATCCATCAGATTGTGCTCGGCGATGTCGTCGAGGAATTCGCGCCTGAGGTGAAACGGCCGGCCGGCGAGCGAGACTTCGACCTTGCCGTGGGTACGGATGTCCTCGATACGGTCGGCAAACAGGCCGGTGACATGCGCCGGATCGGCTGGTGCGGCGATGGTGACGACGGCCCTGGCGTCCGGGATTTGCGCGGCCGCGGCCAATATGGCGGCGCCGCCGAGGCTGTGGCCGATCAGGATCGCGGGAGCTTTGCGAGTTTCGCGCAAATGCTTGGCGGCCCGCACCAGATCGGCGACGTTGGAGGAGAAGGTCGCGTTGGCGAAATCGCCTTCGCTGGAACCAAGCCCGGTGAAGTCGAACCGCAGCACCGCGATGCCTTTCGCCGCCAGTGCTGCCGCGATCCTTTTGGCCGCCAGCCCGTCCTTGCCGCAGGTGAAGCAATGCGCGAACAGCGCATAGGCCAGCGGTTCGCGCTCGGGCAGATCCAGCGATGCCGCCAATTGCTGGCCTTCCGAACCCGTGAATTGGAAGCGCTCGTTGGGCATGTTCAGTCTCCCTGGTTCGGAAATCGCGTCAATCGCCGGAATAGCGTTGCTCGGCCCACGGATCGCCGCGGTTGTGATAGCCGCGCACCTCCCAGTAGCCCGGCGCATCCTCGGCGAGAAATTCGATGCGTTGCAGCCATTTCGCGCTCTTCCAGAAATACAGATGCGGCACCACCAGCCGCACCGGGCCGCCATGCTCCAATTCCAGCGGCGCGCCCGACCAGGCGTGCGCGAGCAAGGCGTCTTCGGCGGCAAAATCCTCCAGCGCCAGATTGGTGGTATAGCCGTCATGCGAATGCAGCACGACGTAGCGGGCATTGTCGCGTGGCCGGCAGGCCATCAGGAGATCGCGGGTCGCCAGTCCTTCCCACTGGTTGTCGTAGCGCGACCAGGTGGTCACGCAATGGATGTCGGAAATGAAGCTTGTCTGCGGTTGCGCCGTGAACCGGGCCCAATCCCAGTAGATCGGATTCTCAACCGCGCCGTACACATCGAGGCGCCAGCGCTCGCGGGAAATCCTCGGCGTCAGGCCGAGATCGAGGGTCGGCCAGTCCCGGGTCAGATGCTGTCCGGGCGGCAGCCGCTGATCTTCAGGGCGAGCGGTCTTTCCGGTGAGGAAGCGGCCCTCGTGCGCCCAGCGCTGCTTGCTTTGCGTCAGCTTGCTGATCGGGGGGAGTTCATGGTCGTCGGGCATGGGTGGGCCGGGCTTGATGGCGATATCCAGCCAACAATTCATGCCCGGTGCCGTGAAATGTCAAATGAACCCCAAATGGCCTCAGCCGGCTGTTCCGAACAGGATCGGAAGCTGCCGCGGCCCGCGCACGGTGCCTTCCGACCAGGTGACCCGGCCGGCCGGGTCGAGCCTGAAATCCGGAATCCGCTTCAGCCATTCCTCGATCGCCACCGTCATTTCCATCCGTGCGAGGTTGGAGCCGACGCAGCGGTGAATCCCGAGGCCGAAAGCGGCGTGGCGATTCTCCTTGCGGTCGATCATGACCTTGTCGGCGTCGGGAAACATCGCGGGATCACGATTGGCGGCGGGAAACGACAGCAGCACCATGTTGCCGGGCTTGACCGGGCAACCGCTGATCACCGTCTCTTTCATCACCTCGCGCGCCATTGTCACCGGGGAATAGGCGCGCAGCAATTCCTCGACCGCGGTCGGCATCAGTTGAGGCTCGGCGACCAGGCGGGCGCGATCCGCGGGCGTCCTGGCCAGATGCCACAGCGAAGAGCCGATCGCACTCCAGGTGGTATCGATGCCGGCGATCAGTAATAGCCGCAGCGAGCCCAGCACATGCATGTCGGACAACGGCTGACCGTCCTTGTCTCTGGCGTTCATCAAGGTCGAGATCAGATCGTCGGTCGGGTGCTTCTTGCGACGCTCGATTTCAGCGGTGAAATAGCCGCTCATCTCCTGGACCGCGCGCATCAGGGCGGTGTCATCCTTGATGCCGAGCTCGAGAATCTCGTGGATCCACTTGATGAACAGCTCGCCGTCCTTTTCCGGAATTCCGAGCATGTGGGCGATGGTGCGCACCGGAATATGCTTGGTGTAGCGCGCCGCGGCGTCGCATTTTCCTTCCGCGATGAACTCGTCGATCAATTCGTTGCAGATCGCGCGTACCCGGGGTTCCAGCTTCTTCATGGCGTCGGGCGTGAACGGCGGCAGCAGCAACTGCTTGGCGGGCTTGTGTTGCGGCGGATCGGAGGTGATCGGCGGCGCCGACGCCGTAATGTCCGGCCGGATGTCGCGCACGATGACGCGGCGCGACGAGAAATGCTCGGTGTCGTGGGCGATCTGCCTCACCGCCTCATAGGTGGTCGGCATGTAGCAGCCGAGGAAGCGCTTGGTGTGGACCACCGGGCATTCGGCCCGCAATTCGTCCCAGATCGGAAACGGATTTTCGGTCCAGCGCGGGTCGGTATGATCGAAATCGTGAACCCAGTCGGTTACGGGAGGATGCGCGGGCATGATGCTGGCGGAATCGGACATCAGGGTAAATCCTTGTATTGAGTCGGAATCGTCTGGGCTTCCTTCCGGGAATAATTATTCCTCGGTCACTTCGATCGCGATTTCCGGACAATTGGCCTGCGCGAGCCAGGCTTTATCCTCCAGTCCCGGGGGTACCGTGCCGTCGCCGACTTCATGCGCATTGCCGAATTCGTCGAGGTCGAACAGTTCCGGCGCGAGCGATTTGCAGCGCGCGTGTCCCTGACACTTGTCCTGGTCGACGCGTATTTTCAGTTTTCCGGGCATGACAAGTCTTTCCCTTGGTCGGACGCAACTTCATGCGTCTGGCGTTTCCGATTCTTGCTTTTGCGGCACCGGCATATTGGCAGCGCCATTAAATTATAGCATATTACATTGTCGCTGCAATTGCACTCTCCGTGAGAAGTAACGGATCGCTACCCGGATGCCGCCTCGAATAGCCCGCAAGCCGCTGAACAGCTACCACCATGGCGATCTGCGCGACGCGCTGGTGCAGGCAGCCCTTCGGGAAGCGGAACGAGGCGGTCCGGAAGCCATCAACATCAAGTCGTTGGCGAAGAAACTCGGGGTCTCGCAACCGGCGCCTTACCGCCATTTTGCCGACCGCGAGGCCTTGCTGGAGGCCGCCACGGCGGAAGCCCTGCGGCAGTTCAGCGCCACGCTCCGCGATTCGATCAGCGGGCCATCGAAGCAATCAAAGCTGTCGCGATTTGCACGGGCGACGCTGGATTTCGGTCTTCGCCGCAACGGGATTTACCGCCTGATGTTCGCCTCGCGAACGATGGCCTGTGCGGCCAGCGGCAGCGAACTTCACAACGCGGCCATGGAGACGTTCGGTCTCTTGCTGGAAGCCCTTGAAGCTCCCGCCATCGGATTTTTGCGCGAGCGCCAGGCGCTGAAAATCTGGGCCGCGCTGCATGGGGTGATCACGCTGGCGGAACAGGGCCTGCTCACCGGACAGCTTGCTCACGTCAGCCGGGAGGAACTGGTCGAGGAGATCGTGGAGCAAACCAAACTGGCGCTAGCGGTCGCCATCCAGGCGGCTAAGCCAGCGCCGGCCTGAGGCGGTGGCGCTCAGGTCAAGACATTATCAGGAGTCACTTCTTCGCGGGCCGTGGATCGATCGGCGTGGTGCCGCGGACGCCCAGAATATCCTCGAGCACCCTGGCGCCGGCGAGCAACTGCGCCTCGCCGCGCGGAGGGGCCACCATCTGGAGGCCGACCGGCAGGCCTGACGCCGTGAACCCGCACGGCAGCGACAGCGCCGGACAGCATACCAGCGTGATCGCGTAGACGATGCCGAGCCACTCGACATAATTGTCGAATTTCTTGCCTGCGCATTCGGCGACATAGCGATTCTCGACCGGAAACGGCGCGACGATGGTCGCCGGCGCCAGCAGCAGGTCGTATGTTTTGAAAAATTCGATCGTGCGCGCGGTCATCGCAATACGTTGCGCCTCCGCGCGCGCCAACTGGTCGACCGTCAGCTTGAGGCCTTCCTCGATGTTCCAGATCACTTCCGGCTTGAGCAGCTCCCGCTTGCTGCGCAGCAGTGCGGCCTTGCTGATCGCGAAATCGAACGCGCGCAGCACATGGAAGCATTCATGGGCCTCGCTCAGGTCCGGATGGGCTTCCTCGACGATTGCGCCGGCCTCGGCAAAGCGCGCGGCGGCTTTCCGGGTGATGGCGGCGACTTCGGGATCGACCGGCGTAATGCCGAGATCGGGCGAATAGGCGACGCGCTTCGGCCCCTTGCCGGAGCGCGCGGCCGACCGGAACGAGACCGGCAGCAAAGGCAGCGACAGCGGATCGGCCGGCTGCTCGCCGCTCATGGCATCGAGCAGCAGCGCGACGTCCTCGACATTGCGCGCCATCGGACCTTGCACCCCGAGATTGCGATCGATCTTGAAGGCAGGTGTATGCGCGACGCGGCCGATGCTCGGGCGCATCCCGACAATGCCGCAAAAACTCGCAGGATTGCGCAGCGAGCCACCCATGTCGGAGCCGTGCGCGAGCCACGCGGTGCCGGAGGCAAGGGCTGCGGCGGCACCGCCCGAGGAGCCGGCGGCGGATCGCGACAGATCCCAGGGGTTGCGCGTGGCGCCGAACACCTCGTTGAAGGTATTGGCGCCGGCCCCGAATTCCGGCGTGTTCGACTTGGCGTAGACCAGCGCACCATTGCCTTCGAGACGCTCGACCACAAGATCGGAACGCGCAGGGACATTATCCCGGTAGATCGGAGAGCCCTGCGTGGTCAGCACGCCCTCGACATCGGTGAGGTCCTTGATCGGTACCGGCAACCCCGCGAGCAGGCCGCGATCGCCGACGGGCTTCTTCATCAGCTCCCTGGCGCGGGTCCGGGCGCGGTCGAAGCATAGCGTCGGCAGGGCGTTCACCTGGCCGTCGACCTCGGCGATGCGCTTCTCCAGCACGTCCAGCAGGTCGAGCGGCGTGACGTCGCCTGAATTGAGCTTGTCGACGATGGCGCAGGCGGTCGCCTGCACCAGCTCCTGATCGGATGCCACTTGTCAGTCTCCCGTCGTTTCATCTCTCGAAAGCGGATCGTGGTCTGCTGTAAAACATTTTTCGCAAAGTGGAAACGCGTTAGGCTTCGACGCCGCAACCGGAGACCTCAGCATGACAACGCCGTTTGACGCGCCCGACTGGCGCGGCATGAGCCAGCAGGATCGTGACCTCGGCCTCAACAATGGCGTCGCCGTGGCTGGCAGCGCCGACATTATTGCCGGCTGGGAGCGGCGCTCGGCCGACATGCGTGCGCGGCATGCCAGCCATCTGGACCTCCGATATGGCCCGCGCCAGCGCAACCGCATCGACTTTCTCAAATCCGCAGACCGCGGGCCGACGCTGGTGTTCATCCATGGCGGCTACTGGCAGGGGCGAGCCAAGGAAAACTTCACGCTATTTGCCGCCGGCCCGATGGCGCATGGCATCAACGTCGCACTGTTTGGTTACACGCTGGCACCCGAGGCGACTCTCGACGAGATCGTCGCTGAAATCCATCAGGGGCTCGATTTTCTGGTCGCAGAATTGCCCGCGCTCGGCGGCGATGCGGGCCGGATCGTGGTGTCCGGCTGGTCCGCCGGCGGGCATCTGACCTCGATGGCGCTGTCGCATCCGCATGTCAAAGCGGCCGTGGCAATCAGCGGCATCTACGATCTCGAGCCGATCCGCCACAGCTACCTCAATGTCAAGCTTGGCCTCGATGAAGCGATGTCCCGCCGCAACTCGCCGATGATGCAGGCCGGTGGCGCGATGAAGCCGCTTTCATTGGTGGCCGGCAGCGCGCGGAGCTGCCGCTATTGCGCCGGCAGACCGCGGATTTCGCCGGCCACCGCGCCCAATACGGATTGCCCGTGACTTACGAGGAGATCCCCGGCGCCGATCATTTCACCATCATGAATGAAATGGTGTCACCGACAGGGCGGATCACGACCCTGATCCGGCAATTGTTCGAGCGCGTGGTGGGCCAAGCACAGCAATGACGGCGGTAGGCGCTAACTACCCCCAGCCCGCGCTGATGCCGCCGTCAACCGTGTAGATCACGCCCGACGTGTAGCCGGAACGGTCGGAGGCGAGGAACGCCATCAGGTCGCCGATTTCGCGGGCATGCGCGGGGCGGCCGAGCGGCAGGCCTTTCTGAAACTCCTTGTAGCGGTTTTCGTCGCCGAACTGATGTTTGGCGCGGGTCTTCAGCAGCGTCACATGGCGGTCGGTGCCGACCGGGCCCGGATTGATGCCGACCACGCGAATGTTGTCGGCGAGGCTCTTGCCGCCGAGCGCGCGGGTAAACGCCATCAGTGCCGCGTTGCCGGCGCTGCCGCAGATATAATTGGCATCGAATTTCTCGCCGGCGGCGCCGATATCGTTGACGATGACGCCGTGTCCGCGCGATTTCATCTGCGCGTAGATCGCGCGGGTGAGATTGACGTAGCCGAACACTTTCAATTCCCAGGCGTGACGCCAGGCCGGCTCGTCGATCTGCTCGATCGAACCGCCGGGAATGTCGCCGGCATTGTTGACGAGGATGTCGATGTCGGAAGCGTCCCTGGCGAGCTTCGCAATATCCTCGGGCTTGCGCAGGTCCACGATGTGAGCGCTGGCGTCGATCTGGTGCGCCGATCGCAGCCGCTCGGTCAGCGCCTTCAGTTGATCGCCGCTGCGGGCGGCAAGAAGCAGATGGCAACCTTCCTCGGCGAAGGCCTCGGCGGCGGCGGCACCTATGCCCTTCGATGCGCCGGTGATCAAAACGCGCTTGCCGCGCAAATGAAGATCCATGGGATTTTACTCTTCTTGATGGGGAGACGGATGGGGTGTCTTGCGATGAAGTTCAACTGTTAGGCTGCCGGCGCCGAAACGGTCAACATTGCAGTGCAGCGTTGCACCGTCGCGGGCTTTGGTCCATTGCAATCCGATCAAATAAATGGCGTTGTCGGCGCGGCAAGAAAAGGCTCGAAAGATAAAGGCTTGAAGGAAACTCTCGATGAGCAAGCAAAAAAAGCAATATCGGATCGCGGTCATTCCCGGCGACGGCATCGGCAAGGAAGTGGTGCCGGAGGGCTTGCGCGTGCTGGAAACCGCGGCGAAGAAGCACGGCGTCAGCGTGCACTTCGACCATTTCGATTTCGCCTCATGGGACTATTACGAAAAGCACGGCCAGATGATGCCGGACGACTGGAAGGACAAGATCGGCAAGCATGACGGGATCTATTTCGGCGCGGTCGGCTGGCCCGCGAAAATTCCCGATCATATTTCGTTGTGGGGATCGCTGATCAAGTTCCGTCGCGAGTTCGACCAATACGTCAACCTTCGCCCGGTCCGGCTGATGCCGGGGGTGCCGTCGCCGCTCGCCAACCGCAAGCCCGGCGATATCGACTTCTGGGTGGTCCGCGAAAACACCGAAGGCGAATATTCTTCCGTCGGCGGCCGGATGTTCCCGGACACCGAACGCGAATTCGTCACCCAGCAAACCGTGATGACCCGGATCGGCGTCGATCGCATCCTGAAATTCGCATTCGAACTGGCGCAGTCGCGGCCAAAGAAGCATCTGACGTCGGCGACCAAATCCAACGGCATTTCGATCACCATGCCGTATTGGGACGAGCGGGTGGAGGCGATGGCGAAAAACTATCCCAAGGTCAAATGGGACAAGTACCACATCGATATTCTCACCGCGCATTTCGTGCTGCATCCGGACTGGTTCGATGTCGTGGTCGGATCGAACCTGTTCGGCGACATCCTGTCCGATCTCGGCCCGGCCTGCACCGGCACCATCGGCATCGCTCCGTCAGGCAACATCAATCCGCCCGGAGATTTCCCCTCGGTGTTCGAGCCGGTGCACGGCTCCGCGCCGGATATCGCCGGCCAGGGCATCGCCAACCCGATCGGCATGATCTGGTCCGGCGCGATGATGCTGGAGCACCTCGGCGAGAAGTCCGCGGCCGCATCGATCGTGGCCGCGATCGAGCGTACGCTCGGCGAACGCACGCTGCGCACCCGCGACCTCGGCGGCAATGCCGACACGACGACGTGCGGCAAGGCGGTAGCCGAGATGGTGGAGTAGGGGCTTCTTCTTCCCTTCCCCTCTCCCCTTGTGGGAGAGGGTGGCTCGAATGAGCCAACGGGTCGGCGCAAAGCGCCGCCCGATGATAAACTCCGCGAATTCGAGACGGGTGAGGGGTCTCTTTTCATCGACAGTCCGAAACCCCTCATCCGGCGCGGACGAAGCATAGCCGATGCAAAGCATCGGCGTCCCATTAGAGGACGGCGGCCGAAGGCCGCCTATGGCCACCTTCTCCCGCAAGGGGAGAAGGGAAGCTCTATCACGCCTTCGCAATCCTTCGGCAATGCTCCAACGCTGCGGCGATCAGGTTTTCGCTCGCCTCCGGCGTGCGGAACGCCGAATGCGCCGACAGCGTCACGTTCGGTAGCTGCGCCAGCGGATGATCCGCCGGCAGCGGCTCGATGTTGAAGACATCGAGGCCGGCATGGCGGATGTGGCCCGACTCCAGGGCATCGATCATGGCAGCATCGTCGGCCAACGCGGCGCGCGCGGTGTTGACGAGGATGACGCCGGGCTTCATCGCTGCGATCCGTTGGCGCGAGAGAAAACCGCGG
>JAJYAH010000359.1 GCA_021779635.1 Pseudomonadota bacterium
GTCGGGAGGCCGAACCGCCACCGCTTCGGAGCGGCTCGCGGCTGCTGCCCGCGGCGACGCATATATCCTGCGCGGAGGATTGGATGCCTGGAAAGCAGCGGGGCTGCCCATTTTAAGGGATCATCGTCGGCCGATCGAAATGATGCGGCAGGTGCAGATCGCCGCAGGCAGTCTTGTGCTTCTTGGTGTTGCATTGGGCGCGCTGCTGCATCCGGGATGCTACGCCCTGTCGGGATTCGTCGACGCCGGTCTGGTCTTTGCCGGAACGAGCGGGACTTGTGGCACGGCAGGGATTCTCGCGCTTGCTCCGTGGAATCGAATGGCTCGGGCCTGACAGGGAGCATCGCTGGCCAATGATAGACTTCCCCGTCGGCATTGCGACCACGATCTCGGGCGGAGTTGTTGGCCTGGTGCTCGGCCTTGTCGGGGGCGGCGGGTCCATCCTCGCAGTTCCACTTCTCGTTTATGCTGTCGGGGTCACCTCGCCACATGTCGCAATCGGCACAAGCGCCATTGCAGTTTCATTGAGCGCGCTCGGCAACGTGGTGAGCCATACCCGCGCCGGAAACGTAAAGTGGCGCTGTGCCGCCGTCTTTGCATCAGCCGGCATGGTCGGCGCGGTTGCAGGCTCTACAGTCGCCAAAGCACTCGATGGGCAGAAACTCCTGGTCCTGTTCGGCGCGCTAATGATCGTCGTGGGACTCGCCATGCTGCGCAAACGCAGCGCGGCGGGGAATCCAGAGGTGCGATTGTCGATGACAACGGCGCGCGAGCTTTTGCCACTGCTGCTGAGCATCGGTTTTGCCGTCAGACTGCTGTCGGGTTTCTTCGGAATTGGAGGTGGCTTCCTGATCGTGCCGGGCCTCATGCTTGCGACCGGGATGCCCCTGACGATGGCGATTGGCACGTCTCTCGTTGCCGTCGCGGCGTTCGGGGCGGCAACTGCAGCGAGCTATGCCGTCTCCGGGATGATCGACTGGTCGATCGCCGGCCTGTTCGTTCTCGGCGGCCTGGTTGGCGGCATAGCCGGCGTCGCGTTCGGAAAAGCGCTCGCAGCAAGGAAGCAGGCACTCAGTTTGACGTTCGCTGGTCTGGTTATTCTGGTCGGCCTTTACGTTGTCGCGCGCGGAACGGTGACGCTGTTCGCGACTTGAACATCTCTTGTCTCTGAAAGGACGGATGCATAATGCAGTCTGCGTTGCAGGGGCGTCCAATTGTCAAGGGGTTCTTCGACAAGCGCACCTTCAGTGTGCAGTACGTTGTCGCGGATCCCGAGACCCGGCATTGCGCCATCATCGACCCCGTTCTCGATTTTGATGAAAAGTCCGGCTCAACGGCCACGTGGTCGGCCAATGAGCTACTCGATCATGTGCGGAACGAGGGCTACACGCTCGAATGGATTCTCGACACGCATCCGCATGCCGATCACTTCTCGGCAGCGGGCTATCTCAAGGACAAAACGGCCGTCCCGACTGCGATCGGCCAAAAGGTCGTCGAAGTTCAGAAGCTCTGGAAAGAAATCTACAATTACCCCGACACTTTCCCGACCGATGGTTCGCAATGGGACAAGCTGTTCGTCGATGGCGAGCGGTTCAAAATCGGCAATTGCGAGGTCGAGGTGATGTTTACGCCGGGGCATACGCTTGCCTCGATCGCCTACGGTGTCGGAGATGCAATCTTCGTTCATGACACCCTGTTCCAACCAGACTTCGGAACGGCACGCGCCGACTTTCCTGGAGGTGACGCGCGCGCGCTTTGGAGAAGTATCCAGAGGATTCTTGCGTTGCCAGATGACACCAGGGTCTTCACAGGACACGACTACATGCCAGGCGGACGCGAGCCGGCTTGGGAAAGTACGGTAGGACAGCAGAAATCCGAAAACATTCACCTTAAAGAGGCGAAGACGGAGTCTGAGTTCGTGGTCCTTCGGCAGGCTCGTGACCAGAAACTGCCTATGCCGAAACTGATACTGCAATGGCTGCAAGTGAACATTTGGGGTGGCAGGCTGCCCGAACCAGAGTCGAACGGCCGGCGCTACCTCAAAATCTCGATTGGTGCGCTCGAAGGCGCGCCCTGGAATGAAGGAGACCATTATGAACATTAAGAGCGCAAAAGAACTCGTCGCCTCGGCCAATGCGGATGTCGTGACACTATCGGCGGACGCCGCCGTGAAATTGATGGACGATCCAGATGTCGTATTCGTCGACGTTCGGGAAACCGACGAATGGAAAAAGACAGGCACCCTTAAAGGTGCGGTGCATGCTCCACGCGGCTTCCTGGAATTCGACGCTGATCCCAACAGCCCAACCCATGTGAAGGCCCTGAGCAGCGGCAAGCGACTAGTACTCTATTGTGCTTCCGGGAATCGATCGGCTCTGTCTGCAAAGACGCTAAAGAGTAAGGGTATCCCCAACGTCTCGCATGTAGCCGGCGGCTTTCCGGCGCTGCAAAAGGCCGGCGGCGAAACTGAAAGCGCTGCGTGAAACCGATCATGACTATCAGTCAGAAATCTAGCCAGAAGGATACAGAACAATGATGGATGGCGTGAGTGGAGGAATGATGTGGGGCATGGGCCTCATATGGATTGTCGTCATAGTGGTGCTGGTGTTAGCAGGTGCGGCGCTCGCCAAATACCTGTTCTCTGGCCGATAGGCGAGAGCGTTAATTGGCCGCGCGGCGCCGGCGACCGGCGAAACTGAAAAGAGGCCCTGATTGACCGGGAATTCCCGATGTTTCTCAGGGGGCTCCGTTGGCCGCGATTTTACAGTCAGCGCGAACGATGCAACAAATCATAAATGCGAACGTGCTTGAACGTCGCTTAAGGATAAACCTGAAATGCCTCCACCAGCACACAGCGATTGCCGCTCTTGCGCACGGCACCTGAAATTGTCCAGCCTACACGACAAAGTTTGGTAGCCTGCTCGGTTAGCAGGATGGGCCCGTAATCCTCACCGTCGTCATCATCCTGCAGCCAAATTCGGCCAGGCTCGACTTTGGTGATTGAAAATCGTCCTTCGATGTCCGAATTTTTTGGCACATGGCGACCGGTTGTGAGGTCGTAAAGAAGCGCCGAGAGCTTTTCTGCGGCCGGTAGATTGCGCGCCGCATCGGCTCCTTGCGCAATTGTCAAAGCCGCGTCATCGGTCCCGACATAGTCGTGCTCCGCGAGCCACTTCGCCAGCTTCTTCATGACGGTGCCGGATGCCCGCAATGTATCGGCGCCAGCCAAGACCTTGCTGACCATGAAGTAGTTCAGAAACTCACCGACATTCTCGAGAATATGCTCGGGGCCGACCATATCGCAGAACTCGCGATGCTGCTCTCCCTCGGCGTTGAAGAGCTTGTCGAAGCGCGCTCGTTCGAACTGGTTGAGCGAGTTTGCCGCGTAGCTGTTGAGGCTCTGTGTGAACAACACGATCACCTCGGTATATCGGGCATGGGTTTTCGGCGCCAAGCGGCCCCTCTCCATGCGGAGATATTCCGCAAGGACTTCCGAGATTGTCAGTCTATGGCCCATGGCTGCCTGCCCAGGATCGAAATCCAGTTTTCCTGCCATGGAAGCCCCTTATCGGTCATCTTCCCGCCAAGGAAAATCCTAACACGAAAGACGGCTCGATGAAACGAGACGGTCTCTACCGAAGCTCATGGCTGGTTGCCGTGTGTCGGGAAAAGCGAGATTATTGCGATCCGAGATCAAGTCGTTTGAACGAGGCGGCAGTGATGGTGGAACGGAAGTGGCAATTCAAAACAAAGTTCCGAGCCAAGGCCTTCGGCTGGCGCGGCTCGCGCTTGGCCATCAGCCGCCTTAAGGAAGCCGTCTCCGAAATCAAAGCGACCGCGAAATCCGACCCGGTCGCGGCAGGCGATGGGGCAGTATCGTTGATGGAGCGCATCTGGCCGGCGTTTCAGGATATCGACACCTCCTCGGGAGCGCTTGGGACGGCGGTCGCGCGTACGCTGGACGAATTGATCCCGATCCTCATCGACGCCCCGGCCGTTCATTCGACAAGAAGCAAGTGGCTCACGCGATTGTTTGAGGCGGTCCAGGACGATGGCGTCCAGTACCTGTCGCCGGTCGAAAATCGGTTTGGTGAAATTGCCCGGTACCCGGATCTGACCCACACGTTTGCCGATGAGCTCCTGCCTTTGTTACGCCAAGTCTGGTCTGATCAAAAACACTTCGAGTATGTTAGCGGGACGGCAATCTGCCTATCGTGCCTGCTCGAAGCCGGCCGCTACGCCGAGCTTGCGGAGTTGCTGGCTAAGCAGCGAATGAAGTTCTGGTCGTGGCAGCGGTTTGGAGCCGAGGCTTTGCTGAGACAGGGGCGGTGGGAAGAGGCGGTCGCATTTGCCGATTCTGTCCGCGACGCCAGGAATCCGGGCTACGACAAGATATCCATCGATCTGTTTTGCGAGAAAGTTCTCATCCAGCAGGGCCGTTCGGATGAGGCGTACCGTCGTTTTGGTCTCGGCGCAGCAACCGGCACCACCAATCTTGCCATCTATCGCTCCCTGGTTCGCACCTATCCGGAGCGCAACCGCCGTCAGCTGCTGCTCGACCTGATCAAGACTCGCGGTGATAAGGGCAAATGGTTTGCCGCTGCAAAGGACGCAGGCTTCCTTGACATCGCGCTCGAATGCGCAGCCCTGCACAACGCGGACCCTTCAACGCTGGTTAGGGCGGCACGAGATTTCTGCGGCAAGGAGCCCAAGTTTGCCGCGACCGTTGCGCTGTTCGCGGTCACGCATTTGCTCACGGGCGGCGGCTATGATCCGCCGGTGTCGGACGTCAACGAAGCCGTCAAACATCTCTTTGCGGCAGCAAGACAGATTGGCGCCGTCGGTTGGGCCCAACAGGAACTTGGCAGATTGGCTGCATCTCCATGCATTCCCGGCCGCGAGATATTCCAGCAAACCGCAAAGGCCGCATTGTCGCGATACGACGCCGAGACGGCCTCTCCCTAGCCGCAGTCCTCACGAAATAAGTTGTCGAGACGTTCCCCGGGTGATCGCTGCGGTGCTCCAACGTCACCCAGCTCCGGGCATCGTATCCTGGTAAGCGACCTGCTCCATCAACCCGCTCGCAAGGGCAACTCGATAGATAGCCTCCGCGAAACGGCGGTCATCGATCAACTCCTCGCGCCGATTGCGGAGCAACTGCGGCGTGTCCGCAATCGCATCCTCTATAAGCTCAATGTCGAGCGGCACCAGGACGCCGGCCGTCATGGCGAAACCCTCGGCAGTATAGAGCCGAGTGGCCAGCGCTACCCCGTCCGGGAGCGAACTCTCAAGGCCCTCATCGACTAGCCAGAACTCGCCGCCGCGGAACAAGTCCTCGACGATCAAGCCAGCAACGTCGTGTCGGCGTAAAATACCGATGATCGAGAAGCGCGCGCGGCGCATTGCCTCCAGCACGAATCCCTCGTCAGACTCGGGCGCCAATCGTACAGCTCTGGCATAACGGTCAATCGCCCGCGAGCGGTCCTTCGGTGCGGTATGGATAGTAAGGTCGAACGCCAGAGTCAGGTCGTTCATGCTATCGAGGACCAGCGTCTTGCCCTGAGCCAGGCCCAGGCGTCGAGCCTGGGATATGATCGCATCCTTGGACAGGAAATCCAGCGCGGCGGAATGATGCTGCTTGCTGATTTCCCGGAAATGGCGGTAACGGATAAGCACCTCGGCGCGGCTCAATAAGACCGCAGGCTTCGCAACGGCGCTTTCTTCCCGAAGAGCGAGGGCGGTGGAAACCATGTGACCTCCACGTTTGACGATGGCGCGACTGCGTGCACGACGACGCAGCACCAAAGTTACGGTCCGTTTTTATTCCAGCATGCTGATTCGGGGAATTGGCAAAAGCTCACAAATGCAAAATCGCGTGCAACTTCGACCCTACGCCTAAAGTTTGTCAGCGTATGCTCTCGATCCCGCCCAGTCTGTCAGTGTCGCGAGCGGTACAATATCTGAAGGGACGCAGTTCGCTCAAATTATTGAGCGAGTTCGGGATATTGCGCAAACGCTATTGGGGCCAGCACCTATGAGCGAGGGGATATTGGGTTGTCAGCAGCGGCAACGTGACCGATGAAATGTGGGCGGAATACATCAAAAACCAAACTCCGCCTGAGCCAGACGACAGTTTCAATGTGACATGAGGTAAGTCCGCCGACGGGCGGACCGATCCGGCTTTAAGCCGTAATCTGAAGCCACCGCCTTTCAGGCGGTGGAGTGTTCACCATACTCCCCGACTGCTCCGATGTTCGAAGGATATGACCAAAGTCAATTCGCATCGGAAACCTCCTCTTCCAGCGCAAGGTTTGGGACCGAAGCCCCGGGGGAAATGGGGCGAGTGACTCGGACGAAGGAGTGCGACGGGACGCAGAATCTACGCCAACGCTGGATTATTTTTGGTGAGTTTGTGGTGAGTTTGTCGCTGACCCAAATTTCGGGGATGGAGCTAACTATTGATTTTATGGCGCACCCGACACGATTCGAACGTGTGACCTTTGCCTTTGGAGTTCTGCGCCTGGCAGCCTGCCAACACCGGCGTGCGCCTGATCTCGATTACCTTGGAGCTCGGCAACTGGTGACGGACCCGTGAGCAACATGATCCGCCTGATCATGACGCCCTCGACAGAGATCAGTCCAAGTAAGGCGCTATGCGCACGGAAGCGCACGAGCCGCCTGAGCGGAATACGATCGCTTGGCGCAATTCATTTAGTTAGCCCGCGCGCGACAACGGAATGATTTTATCTCCTTCGAGAGCCAACGCAGTAATATGGTCTGCCCACCACTGCATCATTCTTCGACGATCAGGCATCCACTCCGCAGCGTTGTAGGCACGTCGCACTTCGTTTCGTTCCACGTGTGAAAGCTGGCGTTCGATCCAGTCTCGGTTGAACAAGTTGGTTTCGTTCAAGATCGTGGAAGCGACGGCCCGGAAACCGTGCGTCGTGGCGCGGCCGTGATATCCCATCCGGTAGAGGGCATAGAGCATGGTGTTGCTGGACATGCAGTCGCCTTTTCC
>JAJYAH010000360.1 GCA_021779635.1 Pseudomonadota bacterium
GGAAATCGAGGGGAAAGCAACGTTTGAGACCGCCTATTACCTGCTCAGCGCCCCCCTGACGCCCGAACGTCTCAATGAGGTCGCGCGCTCGCACTGGGGCGTTGAGATCGCATAGTCATGGGGACTCTCAAAATTTAGCGCTGAAGGGAGCACTTCAGTGAGATAGCGGGGACCTCAGATTGGCTTTGATAGCCTCAATGGCGGCGGCGTCGGCATGAACCAGCCTTCGCGGACGGGACGTCTCCGCAATAGCTCGACTGGACAGTCGTCCCTTGCGGACCCAACCATAGATGGTCGATTCAGGCACAGCAATTTGAGCGGCCAGTTCCGGAATTGTCCATTCGTCCGGATTGCGAGGCGCCTTGGGCGCGCGCAGCCGGCGCGCGGCGGCTTCGGGATCGGCGTTGTAAAGTAGGTGGCGGACCATGGAGGGGCTGAACGCATCGCAGCGCTTGGCCGGCCGCCAGCCTTCACGGTTCAAGATTTTCGCGATTGTGGTGCTGTCGTGCCCGGCGCGGCGAAGTTCCGACGCCCGAGCGACCAATGCGGCGTAGGTGCTGAGGGCCTTGGCGTTGGCGACCGGGCGGATCACCCGGTGCTGCGTGCGAACGCCACCGTGCCAGTGACATTCGACACGGACCTGTTCGGCGCCGTCAATGACTTCGACCAGAATGCGGTCCAGGAGCAAACGCACTATGGTCTGACGATCCTCCTGGGTCGTTGTCTTGGCACGCCACAGATCCGGCAAGTCTCCAGCGACAGCTTGTATCGCGGCGATTTCTTCGAGGCTCGGCGCCGCTGGCTGCTCGCGCCGCCGTCGCTCGTAATCGGCTTTCAGTCGCGCCTGGTCCGCCAACGCCTCTTCCCAGGCCCGCTCCAGCGTGCGGGCCACCAGTCGGTTCTCAGGTTCGACAGCTTGGTACTGGCGGTGCGCCCGCTGGGCGACATAGGCGGCCCGTTCCAGACTTTGCCGCCAATGCCGCTCCAGCGCCGCGCGCTCAGCCTCCACATCCGCCGCGACCGCGAGGCTGACCTCGATGGCCGCCGGCTGCACCGCCGCCAGGACGAGTTCGGCAATCAGCCTATCGAGAGGCGCCGCCGTCAGCGATTGGCAGAGGGGCTCGTCATAAGTCGATTTCATGTTCCCGCACTGATAGCGGGGGGCATGGCCATTGTTTTGGTAGGCCGAAGTCATCCGCAATCCACAACGACCGCAGATCAGTAGCCCCGACAGCAACGCGCTACCGGCGCGAACCGGGCCTTTCTGTCTGGCCGCGTTCGCCCGAAGGCGAGCCTGGTTTTCCTGATACTGATCCCAAGTGATGTAGGCGGGCACGTGATCTGGAATGACGACGGCGGCATTGTCGAGTTTAGGCGACTTCCGCCCGGTTTTTGGCCGACCCGGCTTATGACGCCGCCGATCCGTCGGACGCAGGCCATAGACGTACGCGCCGGCGTAAATCGGGTTGACCAATAGGCAATACAAAGATGGCCGATTGGGCCGACGCCACTCGATCTCGCCCTTGTTCTCGCCGCCGGCGACGCGCACTGGCATGCGGATCTCGTTGACGGCGAGATGGCGCAATACCTTACCGATCGTACCGAAGCGTTGGTAGAGTTCGAAGGCCAGGCGGATCGTGGCTTGCGCTTGCTCATCGGGATCGAAGATGATTTCCCCCGACGGCCGGCGCGCATAGCCCATGGGTACGGGCTTTCCAAGCTCCCCACGGCGCGCCTTGGCCATCCGCGCTTCGAGCATTCTCGCCTTGAGAATGTGGAGTTCCGCCTCTGACATCGTTGCCTTCAGCCCCAAAAGAAGCCGGTCATTGTAGCAACCCGCGGGATCATACACGCCTTCGGGGTCTGCGATCAGCGTATCGAACACCGCGCAGATCTCCAGCAATTGATGCCAATCCAGGCAGGACCGCGCTAGGCGGGACATCTCGATCCCCAGAACCAAGCCCACGCGACCGAGGCTGACCTCAGCCACCAGCCTCTGGAAGCCCAGTCGGCCTTCGACAGTGGAACCAGTGTGTCCGAGGTCGTCGTCGATGACCACGATTGCGTCGCGGGCCCAGCCGAACTGGCAGGCCCGCTCAACCAACGCATATTGCAGTCGCGTCGATTCCTGATGGCGCTCCACCTGCTGAGGCGTCGATTGGCGAATGTACACAATAGCTTGCCGCTCACGGTGGCGGCCGTGAATCTTCTCTGGCCTGCTGTCGTATGGCGGAGAGATGGGGCGTGTCAGGGTGCAGTCGTCGCTCGTCATCCGAGTTCTCCGCGATGATCGGTGCGCGAGTGACTCTGCGGAGAACCATGCTCTCCAGCCTCAGGATCAGGCTTCGTCGCCGCTCTGGCAGCAACATTGCCCAGAGGTCTGGCGGGGGGCGGGCGAATTCTTGCATCGCGAGATCCGATCCAAGTGGCCAACGCGCGCAACGCTTGCAAGCCGATTCTCGGTGATTCGGCGAATTCCGTCAAATTATCAGCGGCCTTCTGTATGGGGTATCGAAAATCGACTGCACTGGCGGCTCGATGTCGTCATGAACGAGGACCAAGACCGAAGCCGTTTGGGAAACGGCCCTCACAATCTCGCCGTCCTGCGGCACATGGCGATAAACGTCATGCAGAAAGACACCGAAAAAGGATCGTTGCGCGGCAAAATCAAGCGCGCCGGTTGGGACGAAGCCTACCTCGCACGCCTAATGGCCCTATTTTGAAATGCGATTGCCCTGGTCGCGCCGGGCCTCGGGATTGAAAAAACCCAACGGATAGGTTATCTTGGTCGTCATCCATCGCGCTCATGGCTACAGATTCGTGATCTACACGCTCGACCACGAACCGGCGCATGTGCACATCACCGGACCTGGGCAGGCGAAGATCAATCTGCTGGGGCCGGGAGGCGTGCCAGAGCTCGTTTCGAGCATTGGGATCAAGCGCGCGGACATGCGACGACTCTTCGCCGAAGTTGTCGAGCGACGGGATGAATTCTTGCAGGCTTGGGAGCGCATCCATGGTTGAATTGACCGACGCGGAATTGAAACGCGCCGAAGCGCGTGGCCGCGAGATGTCGAAAGCCGAACCGCGCGCCATAAAGGCGGCTTACGACGCGGATGCAGGCCGTATTGTCGTCGAACTCGATAACGGCTGCGCCTACGCGTTTCCGACGGAGCGGGTTCAGGAACTCCGGGGCGCAGGGGCCGCCGATCTTGCCGAAGTGAAAGTGGACGGAGCGGGCTTCAACCTGCACTGGGCAAGGCTCAACGTCGATCTCTATGTTCCGGCGCTCGTGTCCGGAAAATTCGGCACGCGCGCCTTCATGGCGGAAGAACTCGCAAGGATCGCTGGAAGGACGAAGTCGCCAACCAAAGCGGCGGCGGCGCGCGCCAACGGCGCCAAGGGCGGGCGGCCGCGCAAGACCGCCGCAGTTTGAACGGACGCACGCCCGTTCACGAAAACGAAGCGGACGGTATGTCGCGCCGTCATACGGCCAGCCGGGCGGCTTTGCCCTGGCGGCGTTCGGCGTCGTTGTAGTAGCTCGCGGCCTGCTGGACCGAGCGATGCTGCGACTGCTGCATCGCTTCGGGCAGCGGCACGCCGGCGCGTGCTGCCTCGGTCAAATAGCCAGAGCGCAATCCGTGCGCCGAGAAATTCTGCGCATCGAGGCCCGCCATCGCGCAGCGCTTCTTGAGAATGAGATTGACCGCCTGCGGAGTGAGTGCGCGATCCTCGAGCGCGCCCCAGCGATCGATGGCGCGGAACACGGCGCCTTGCACGATGTCGGCGCGCTCGAGCCAGAGGCGCAGCGCTTCGACGGGCGGCCCTATGAGCAGCGCGCGCGCGTCGTCGTCCGCGCCGGTGGTCTTGGTGCGGCCGAGGTGCAGGCTCACGCAGGGCAGGCGGGGAGAAGCGGGATCGGCGGGATCGAGCGCGACGGGGGCTTCATCGACGCAATGTTCAACGCGCAGGCTCGCGATTTCGGAGCGGCGGCGGCCGCCGGAGGCGAAGGCGACCAACAACAGCGCGCGGTCACGACAATCGGCGAGCCGGTCGGAGGCGCAGACGGCGAGGAGCTGATCAAGAATATCGCGGGTGACGGCGCGGCGGCTTTTCCGCTGGCGCGACCGCACGTTGGCGCGCACGGCCAGGCGCAGCGCGGCGCGGAGGGTAGGGGCTGCGAAGGGGCCAAGGATACCGCGCCATCGGTGCAACGTGCTCCAACTGGAAAGGCGGCGTCTGACGGTCGCAGGCGCGTGCGGCCCGTCGCTGCGCAACAGGCCGCCGGCGGCGAGCGCGGTCGCCACCTCGGACGGCATACCGTGGGCGGCGTCAGTCTCGCGCCGAGCAGGGTCCCAGAGGTGATGCGCGACGAATTTCAGCGCCAGCCCCTCGGGCGCCGGCCAAGGCAGGGCGGCGCCGGTGGCGGCGAGCGCCCAGGCTTCGAGGTAGCCGAGGTCGGAGGCGAGCGCACGCAACGAATTCTCGCCCATGCCTTCCCTGGCGAGGTGCTTCAGCGTCGCGACGTCGTCGTCGGTGAGGAGCTGGGCGAGCTGATCGCGCCGGTCCGCCGGCAGGATGGCGGCGAGCGCGTCGAGTTGCAGCGCGCGGCGGGTTTCGGGGTCGCGGTCGGCGAAGGGGCTCATCAAGGCCCCAACGGGAGAATGCGTACACGGGCCCGGGCCGAGTCGAGCGTGACCAATGCGCCCAGTTCGAGCTCGCGGCGTGTTTGCGTCAGCGCCTGAAGCAGCGCGCTTCCGATCGCCGCGGGCGTCAACAGATCGGCGCGAATCTGCACGACGCTCGGCTTTCGGCGTCCTGTCGCCGCCAGGATCGCCGAGAAATCGAGATCGTTGGTCAGCACAACATGATCGTGCGCGGAGGCCCATTGCATCAGCACGCGATCGGATGCGTCCGGCGCGCCGACATCGGACCAATGGACGGCTTCAAACCCGGCGTCGCGAAGAAAGGCGACCCAGTTTGGCGATAGGTTCATGTCGACGAGAAAGCGCATCAGGACGCGCGTTGGAGATCGATCTCTCGTTCCTCCGCCCGCCACGCGGCGTAGCGTAGGGCTTCGAGCACGTCTTCCCGCACCAGATAAGGATATTCGCCAAGCAGTGCCTCGATGCTGAGCCCGGCGCCGATCTGGCCGACGATCATGCCGACGGTGACGCGTTTGCCGCGAATACAGGGCTTGCCGCCCATAACCGCGGGATCCTGGCTGATGCGGGCAAAGTCGGTCATGGGGTCACCTCGAGAACATCCTAGCACATTCGGGGACCGAGCGTTTAGCGGGAGGCTCTTGGCGCGATCGGTAGGGTAGGGCGGCAGTTTTGGGTCCAAAGTCCGGGTGAATTCAGCGACCGTCAAGGTGACGACTGGGTTTGGCGGGGCGTTTCGCGGCGAGAATTGTCATTTTTCTTTTTTCACCGGACTCCGCCGGACTGAATATTAACAGGTTTCGCTCACCCTGAATGGAAAGATTCTGCCGGGTTGGCAGGAATTTCGCCCTTAATCGTCGGACTCTGGCAGGGGTGAAGGGAGGCGACGTGACACTGCGGGATCGCGACAAGCTTGGCGTCGATGACGTGAGTTGGGCGGAAGCCGTGGCGCGCGAGCCGGTCATTCGATCTTTGACCAGCGGGTCGCGATTGGCGAGGGCGGATGTCGCGGCCGCTTGCCGGGTTCTGGGACTGAGCCGCAGCCGATTGTACGCCCTTATCGAAAGATATCGGAACGCTCCGGTGACGAGTTCGCTGGCTTCGGCGCCTCCGGGCCCGAAACTCGGGTCGCGTCGCTTGTCGCGGGAGCAAGAAGCGGTGGTCGAGGAGGCCATTCGCGATGTCTATCTAACGCGTCAGAAGGCGTCGGTCAGCGTGCTGCACGACGAAACCCGCCGCCTTTGCCGAACGCGCGGACTGACGCCTCCGTCGTGGAAAGCTGTACGCGCGCGGGTGGAAAGCCTCGATCGTTACAAGCTTGTCAGCCGCCGCGAAGGCGCCAAAGCGGCGCGCGACCGGCTGAAGCCCGTGACGCAGGAGTACCGCGCCGACCATGCGCTGCAAATCATCCAGATCGACCACACCCGCGTCGATCTCTTCGTGGTCGACGCCGTGCATCGCCAGCCGATCCAGCGGCCCTGGCTGACGTTGGCGATCGATGTCGCCAGCCGGATGGTGGCGGGATTTTACCTCAGCCTGGAGGCGCCGTCGTCGGCGTCGGTCGCGCTGGCGATTCATCACGCGGCGACGCCGAAGGCGCCATGGCTCGCGGCGCGCGGCGTCGATCTCGAATGGCCGGTCGCGGGGCTGCCGGATTTTGTCCATGTCGATAACGGCCGCGAATTCCGCGCCCGGGCGTTGGAGCGCGGGGCGGCCGAACACGGAATCGAGCTAACTCACCGCCCCGTGGCGACGCCGCATTATGGCGGCCACATCGAGCGATTGATCGGCACGTTGATGGGCGCTGTGCACATGCTGCCGGGCACGACGTTCAGCTCGGTGGCCGATCGCGGCGATTACGATCCGGAACGGCATGCCGTGATGACGCTCGACGAGCTTGAGCGCTGGCTCGTGCTGGAAATCGTTGGCCGTTACCATGCGACCGTCCACAGTCGTCTGTGCGTCCCGCCGAACGCGGCGTGGCGTGAGGCGGTGGGACGGCGTCGGGAGGCTGTGCGGCTGCCGCATGACGAACGGCGGTTCCTGTACGATTTCCTGCCGTTCGAGGAGCGGCGCATTCGCCGCGACGGGCTGCATCTTTTTGGGCTGCGCTATTGGGACGATGCGCTGAGCCCATGGGCGGGGCGCCTCGATCGCCGGTTGCGCGTCAAATACGACCCGCGCGATCTGTCGCGCGTGTTCGTGGAGGGCCCCGACGGCGCCCACTGGCCGGCGACCTTCGCTGATCTCGGGCGTCCGCGCATATCGCTGGGCGAGCATCGCCGAGCCTTGGCCGCGCTGCGGGAGAGGGGCGTTCGGCTCACGGACGAGCAGCTG
>JAJYAH010000361.1 GCA_021779635.1 Pseudomonadota bacterium
ACTTCAAGGCGCAGAAGGGCACCAACGGCATGGGCAAGGACCGCCATGGCGCCAACGGCAAACCGATTGTGCTCAAGGTACCGGTCGGCACCCAGGTTTTCGACGAGGATCGCGAGACCCTGATCCACGACTTCACCACGCTGGGCGAAAAATTCGTGCTCGCCGAAGGCGGCAATGGCGGCTTCGGCAACGCGCATTTCAAATCGTCGACCAATCGCGCGCCGCGCAATGCCAATCCCGGCCAGGTCGGCGAGGAGCGCTGGATCTGGCTGCGGCTGAAGCTGATCGCCGATGCCGGCCTGGTCGGCCTGCCGAACGCCGGCAAGTCGACATTCCTCTCGGTGGTCAGCGCCGCCAAGCCGAAGATCGCCGACTATCCCTTCACGACGCTGCATCCGCAGCTTGGCGTCGTGAATGTCGACGGCCGCGAATTCGTGCTGGCGGATATTCCGGGATTGATCGAAGGCGCGCATGAAGGCGCCGGCCTCGGCGACCGCTTTCTTGGCCATGTGGAGCGGTGCCGCGTGCTGCTGCATCTGGTGGATGCGACCTGCGAGCATGCGGGAAAGGCCTATAAAACGGTGCGGACCGAGCTTGAGGCCTATCAGGGAGATCTGGCCGGCAAGATCGAAATCGTCGCGCTCAACAAGATCGACGCGGTGACGCCGGACGAATTGAAGAAGCAGAAGCACCGGCTGAAACGCGCCGCGAAGAAAACGCCGCTATTGATATCGGGAGCCACCGGCGCAGGCGTGAAAGACGCGTTGCGCGCGCTGGTCGAGGCGATCGGCGAAGCCCCGGTCTCGGTCAAGGCCAAGGGCGCGGCGCAGGCCGAGCCCTGGGTGCCGACGACGCCGCAAAGCTGAATTAAGCTCGACTTGCGCTCGTTTCGCCCGGCTGCAAAACTGCAATCTCCTTCCCGCCAACCGTGCATCATCCGACGGCATCCATGGCCCGCCCCAACTTGAAGAATTTTCGCCGCATCGTGGTCAAGGTCGGCTCGTCGCTGCTGATCGATTCCGAGGCCGGCGACGTCCGGGCGTCGTGGCTCGCCGCCCTCGCCGCCGACCTCGCAAAGCTGCATGGCGAGGGGCGCGAACTCTTGATCGTATCGTCCGGATCGATCGCGCTGGGACGCAGCCGCCTGAAACTGCCGCGCGGCCCCCTGAAGCTCGAGGAAAGCCAGGGCGCGGCCGCGGTCGGGCAGATCGCGCTGGCGCGAATCTGGTCGGAGGTGCTGGGAGATCACGGCATCGGCGCCGGGCAGATTCTGGTGACCCTGCAGGACACCGAAGAACGCCGCCGCTATCTCAATGCGCGCTCCACCATCGCCAAGCTGCTGGAATGGCGCGCGGTGCCGGTGATCAACGAAAACGACACCGTCGCCACCAATGAAATCCGCTACGGCGACAATGACCGCCTCGCCGCGCGGGTCGCCACCATGGCGAGCGCCGACCTTTTGATCCTGCTGTCCGATATCGACGGCCTCTACGATGCGCCGCCCGGCAGCAATCCGAACGCGAAACTGATTCCGATCGTGGAGTCGGTCTCATCCGAAATCGAAGCGATGGCGGGCGGCGCGGAATCCGAACTGTCGCGCGGCGGCATGCATACCAAGATCGAGGCCGCGAAAATCGCCACCACATCCGGCACCCATATGCTGATCGCCTCCGGCAAGATCGAGCATCCGCTGCAGGCGATCGCGGATGGCGGGCGCTGTACCTGGTTTTTGACACCGGCCAATCCGGTCACCGCGCGCAAACGATGGATCGCAGGCTCGCTGGAGCCGAAGGGCACGCTGACCATCGACGCCGGCGCGGTGAAGGCCTTGCGCGCGGGCAAGAGCCTGTTGCCGGCGGGGGTGATCCGGATCGATGGGCAATTCGCCCGCGGCGATGCCGTGGTGGTGCGCGGCCCCGACACCCGCGAGGTCGGCCGCGGCCTCGTCGCCTACGACGCCGAGGACGCCGACAGGATCAAGGGCCGCTCGTCGCCGGATGTGATGGCGATCCTCGGCATCTCCGGACGCGCCGAAATGATCCACCGCGACGATCTCGTGGTCGGCCCGAGCGGCGCGCTTTCCGTCATCTGACTTGGATCGCACATTCGGTCGAGGCAGTGCAGGATGACCGCATCCCGAACCCTCAACATGGGCCATATGATTCTCGGTTTCTTGGGCGGGTCGTTCCCAAGCTCCAGGATGATCGACCAAGACGATCTATGCTGGCTCCATTAGAGAAACGATATGCCAGCCCGTGCCTATTTGCGGTTCTTAACCTGAACCTTTGTGCCGCTTATCAGCGAATCGGACGGATTGAGGATGACTTGATCCGTGCCACTCAGGCCCGAGATCACTTCGACCTTGTCGCCATAGTCGCTGCCGATGGCAATCGGTACGAGCTCCGCCGTGCCGCTACGGACCACGCCCACGCGCAGCCCCTCGCTGCGAAACAGGAGCGTATTGACCGGGATGGTCACCGTGCTCTGACTGCCCGGCAGAGTAAAATGCACAAAAGTGTATGCGCCGGGCAACAGCTTCTCGTCCGCATTATCGACATCGACTTCGACCCGCAAAGTACGCGAAGCCGCGTTGATCGCGTTATCGGTGCGCATCAAAGTGCCACGGAATTCCTGGCCGGGATATTCGTCGAGCGTCACTGCGGCGGTCGCACCGAGATGGATTAATGGGACATAGCTTTCCGGCACGGCAACATAAATGCGCAGCGTTTGGATCGCCTGGATGTGGAAAAGCTCCATGTTGGGCGCACCGGCACCTGCATTGATCAGCGCGCCGATATCGGTATTGCGCGAGGTGATGACGCCGTCGAAGGGCGCATAGACTTTCTCATAGGACTGAAGTTTCTCAAGCCGGGCGACATTTGCCTGGTTCGAGGCAACGATCGCCTCGTCGGCGGCAAAGGCGCTCACCGCATTATCGCGCGCCTGGACGGATACCGCCTGACGCTCCTCCATGGCCTTGGCGCGGGCGGCAGTGATCTCCGCGAGCTTGTCATTGGCCTCCGCGGTCTCGAGATCGGCACGGGCCTGGCGCAGTTGTTGATCGATCTCCGGCGTCTCGATCAAGGCGAGGAGCTGACCCTGTTTCACCCGGGCGCCGATATCGAAATACCATTGCTTCAGGTAACCGCTGGTGCGGGCATAGATTGGCGTATCGGTGAAGGCCATGGTCTGACCGGGCAGAACCAGGACTTGGTCGGGTGCATCAGCGCTTGGCGCCGCGACATCCACGATTGGTACCGCCATTTCTTGCGTCTCATGTGCGAGAGCGGCTTCGGCCGAGGTCCGGCCTCGAAAGCCGAAATAAATACTGCCGCAGAGTAAAATGAGCGCCGTGACGCCGATCAAAATGCCGCCCCACTTGGACCGACGCTCGGGGGACTCGATCGTCTCGACCGCCGGCTTGTCCGCCTGCAGCACTTTAGCCTCCGTTGCTGACGAAGGGAGTTTTTCGAGCATGATGTCCTCCTAGGCTCCCTCCGTCGAGGTGCTGGCAGGTGCAGCTGCGCCAGCGGATCGTCGCGCATGAAAGAGCGCAAATACCGAGGGAACAAGAATCAGTGTAGCGAGAGTCGCCAGCATAAGGCCGCCGATAACCGCGCGGCCGAGCGGCGCGTTCTGCTCGCCGCCCTCGCCAGCCCCGAGCGCCATCGGTACCATGCCAATAATCATGGCGAGCGCCGTCATCATCACAGGCCGGAAACGGGTAAAACCTGCCTCGATCGCAGCGCGTGCGGCGTCGCCGTGCTCCGCCAGTTTTTCGCGCGCGAAAGCGACGACGAGGATGCTGTTGGCCGTAGCAACGCCCATGCACATGATGGCCCCCATCAATGCGGGCACGCTGAGTGTTGTGCCGGTAAAGAACAGGAACAGGACGATACCGGACAATGCCGCGGGTAGGGCGCTGATGATGATGACGGCATCGGACCAGGACTGGAAGTTAACCACTATCAGCAGGTACACGAACAAAATCGAGAAAGCGAGACCGGCAAGCAGATCGATATAGGCGCCCTTCATCGTCTCTATCTGGCCGCGGATCGACATGAAGCTCCCGCGCGGCAGCAGATGCTCCTCCTCGTCAACGATCTTTTGAACGTCGCGGCCGACGGCGCCGAGATCGCGCCCTCTTACGTTGGCGTAAACATCGATCACGCGGCGGATATTGTAATGATCGACCGCCGCCATCTCTTGCGATCGGCTGATCGTCGCGACATCAGCCAAGATCGCTGGATGCGCGCCGACGCCGGTGACCGGCAGATTTTGTAGATCCTGCAGGTTTTGGACCGCGTATTGCGGTGCCCTGGTGGCGAGGTTGTAATTGACCCCGTTCTTCCGATTCAAGAAAAACATCGGCGCGGTCTGAAAGCTGCCGCTCAAAGTATCGAGCACGCTGCTCGCGACGTCGCTTTCCGACAGACCGTTCTGCTGAGCCTTGGTGCGATCGACATTGACCTCGAAGGTGGGGTAATCGAAATCTTGCTGGATGCGCGCATCGACCACGCCGGGAACCGCACGCACGCGCGCCAAAATCTTGTCAGCGACTCCACGGTTCTTGTCGATGTCCGCACCGCTGATCTGGACATCGATCGGTGACGGCAGGCCGAAATTCAGGATCTGCGTAATCATATCGGCCGGTAACGTATAGAAGGTGACCCCAGGAAAGTCGTGTGCCACGGCTACGCGGATTTTTTGCACATAATCCGCGGTCGGCTCATGATCCTGTTTGAGCGACACCATGATATCGGCGTCAGCAGCGCCAATGACTCCAGTGGTAACATGTGTCAAATTCATGCCGCTGTACGGCAGACCTATGTTGTCGATAATGGCGCCCATTTCGTTTGCCGGGATGATTTCGCGAATTCTATCTTCCACAAGATCGGCAATCCGCGCAGTCTCTTCGATCCGCGTGCCTGTCTTTGCCCGCATATGAAGCGTGAATTGACCGCTATCGGTGCTCGGGAAGAAATCCTGCCCAAGCCATGGCCCGAGCGCAAATACCGCCAGGCAGCAAAGAAGAAAGACCGGGACGAAGGCTTTTCGATTGTGCACAAAGCTTGACAGGAGTCCGTGATAGGCACGCCGCAACCGTTCGAATTGCGCTTCAAATGCCCGTTGAAAAACCGCGAGCGGATTGCGCGAGCGTGACAGACCTTCATGCTTCTCGGTTGTGAGCAGATACATGGCCATCGTCGGCACCAAAGTACGCGACAGGATGTATGAGGCGACCATCGCAAAGACGACGGCTTCAGCCAAAGGCACGAACAGGTAGCGCGCCACGCCTTTGAGCAAGAACATCGGCACGAAGACGATGCAGATTGATAGAGTCGAAACAAACGCAGGCACGGCAATCTGGGCCGCACCGTGGAGGATCGCATCGCGCTGTTTGTGTCCTTCTTCCATATAACGTTCGATGTTTTCGATGGTGACCGTGGCATCGTCAACCAGAATGCCGACCGCCAACGCCAAGCCCCCCAAGGTCATGATGTTGATGGTCTGGCCGATGAAGCTCAAGACCATGAGCGAGGTGAGGATCGATAGCGGAATCGAGACGGCGATGATCAGAGTGCTCCGCCAACTGCCGAGGAACAAAAGGATCATCAGCGCAGTCAGGCCCGCTGCAATGACCGCTTCACGGACCACGCTCGTGACGGAAGCCTTCACGAAGATCGACTGATCGCCCAGTGCTTCGATGCGCAACTGGGGCGGCAAGGTTTGTTCAACGCGCGGCAGAATATTGCGGATGCCGTTGACGACGCTGATGGTGGACGCGGCGCCCGCCTTGATAATACTGACAAGCACGCCGCGTCCGCCGTTTTGTCGCACCACGTTGGTTTGCGGGGCAAAGGAAACGGCGACGGTCGCGACATCGCGGAGATAGATCGTCGCATTGCCGACAGTCTTGATCGGCAGATTATTCAGTTCATCGGCGTTCCATGTTGTGCCATTGACATGGACGTCATACTCGAAATCGGAAATCTTCAGCGTGCCGGAGGGCAGAACGAGGTATTGGCGCTGTACCGCATTGAGAACATCGGCAGGAGAGAGTCCTTTCGCCTGAAGCTTGTGGATATCCAGATTGATCACCATCTGGCGCTGTTTGCCGCCATAGGGATAGGGCACCACCGCGCCCGGCACAGTCACGAGCTGCGTGCGCAGGAAATTCAAGGCGAGGTCGTTGAGCTCTTGCTCGGACATGCCCTGTCCCGAGAGACCAAGCTGCAGAATTGGAACGCTCGAGGCACTGAAATTCAGTATCTCGGGCGGCTGGGTGCCCGGCGGCATCTGACGCAGCATGAACTGCGAGCAAGCCGTGACTTGAGCGTTGGCTGTATCAAGACTGGCATTCGGCTGGAGAAAAATCTTGACCAGCGCCAGACCGTTGAAGCTCGTCGACTCGATATGCTCGATATTATCGACGAGCGTTGTCAACGAACGCTCATAGCTCGATGTCAGCCGGCCTTCCATTTCTTCGGGATTGAGACCGGTGTAGGTCCAGACAACTGCGACGACCGGGATATTGACGTTCGGAAAAATATCGGTCGCGGTGTCAAGGATGATCAGCGGACTGAGAATGAGAATCAGCAACGCCAACACGATGAACGTATATGGTCGGTCGAGCGCGAGGCGGACGATCCACATCCAACAATATTTCCTCTCGATTACAACCTATCGGTCGTCTTGGGATTGCGACCAGCTAGCAATCGAAATCTACAGCCAGCAAGGTACTTTGGCCAACCTACTTGTTCTTGGGCCACTTTCACGCCGGCGGTCGGAAGCAGCAGCGTTACATTAGCAGGCTTGCGCCGCAATCACGTCGTCCGCGCGATGGAGGAACCATACCAAGGCATGCCGCACAGTCGCGGCGGGCTTTCGAGAAAACCACGGCTCCCGAACCACGTCCGGCGACGCTACCGAGGCCCTGCACCGCCCAAAATGATTCTACCCTGTTTTGCTCACTATTGAGGAAAATAGTACGA
>JAJYAH010000362.1 GCA_021779635.1 Pseudomonadota bacterium
CCGCGCATTTGCTCGTAAGGTCGTCCAAACGTCCACGGATTGCTAAACGCAAACTGGAAAGATATCCAGTCGTCCCGACAGCTTAATATTTATTTTAAAGAACTTGGAACCGATTGATTCAAAAAAGATTTGCGGCTTTGTACATTGACAAAGGTTGTGACCCTTTCTAACGAGGGTTGTATTTCTGTAGGGGCTTGGACGAGTAATGTGGGATTTGGTGACAGGGGGAGCCGGGTTCATCGGCAGCCACTTGGTCGATCGGCTTTTAGCCGAGGGACGCCGCGTGCGTGTGCTAGACAATTTCGTGGTCGGCAGGCGAACAAACCTCGATCAGCACGCTGGAAATCCTGCGCTAGAAATCATCGAGTGCGATGTCGCCGATAAGCCTGCGGTGATGACCGTCTGTGCCGGCGTTGAGCGCATTTTTCATTTGGCCGCGCGTGCTGACGTGGTCCCGTCGATCCAAAACCCGGAAGCCTATTTTCGCGCCAATGTCGACGGCACCTTCGCAGTTCTCGAAGGCGCGCGAGCGCATGGTGTCAAACGCATGGTCTACGTCGCGTCCTCGTCATGCTATGGCATACCGGACGTCTATCCGACGCCGGAGACCACCGTCGCCGATGCGCGCTATCCCTATGCGCTTACCAAATATCTCGGCGAGCAGCTCGCGATGCATTGGGCCGACATTTATAAACTACCCTGCGCCTCGGTGCGCTTTTTCAACGTCTATGGCCCCCGGGCCCGCACCAGCGGTACCTACGGCGCCGTTTTCGGGGTTTTTCTCGCCCAATTGCTTTCGAACAAGCCGCTTACGGTTGTCGGCGACGGCGAACAGACCCGCGATTTCACCTTCGTCAGCGACGCTGTCGACGCGCTAGTCACGGTCGCCAACAGCGACAAGGTGGGCGAGATCTACAATGTGGGCAGCGGCAAGCCGGTCAGCGTCAATGAACTGGTCCGGCTGCTTGGCTCTCCTGCCACCGTCAATATTCCCAAGCGTCCCGGCGAGCCCGACTGCACCTGGGCCGACATCACGAAAATCCGGCTGGAACTCGGCTGGGAACCGAAAATCCGTATTGCTGAAGGCGTGAAAATTATATCTGAGAACATGGATTACTGGCGGGACGCCCCGGTCTGGACCGTGTCGAGCATTGCCGATGCCACGGCCGATTGGTTCAAATATTTGGGCTTGCCCCCCGAACAAAGCGGGCAGCGGTCGTCGTCCCATGGATGTTGAGACCGCTGAGGCTGAGTGCGCCGGCATGAACATGATCAAAACCGGGTCGAAGATCCTGACGGTTGCCGAGATCGCAGCGCAGACGCGGAAATTTCGCGCCGGTGGACTCACGGTCGTTCAGGCCCATGGCACCTTTGACCTGCTGCATCTCGGACATGTTCGGCATCTGGAGGCCGCCCGCGGGCTCGGCGACGTGCTTGTCGTGACCATCACCGCCGATCGCTTCGTGAACAAGGGACCTGGCCGGCCGGTGTTCACCGAAGCGCTTCGCGCCGAGATGCTGGCCGCGCTTCATTTCGTCAGCTATGTGGCGATATCGGAGGCGTCCGACGCCATCAGCGCGATCGAGGCGATCCGGCCCAACGTTTACGCCAAGGGGAGCGACTACCAGAATCCCGACGGCGACGTGACTGGAAAGATCACGCTCGAGCGCAACGCCGTCGAAGCGCATGGCGGATCGATCCAGTTCACCGATGAAATCACCTTCAGTTCCACCGAGCTAATCAATCGGCACTTCAATCTGTTCGAGCCACATGTCCGCGACCACCTCTCCGGACTCCGCGATGGCGGCGGCCTCAATGCAGTGCTGGGATTTATCGAACAGATCAAGGACTATCGCGTCGTTCTCGTCGGCGACGCCATCATCGACGAGTATCAGTATGTACTTCCGATGGGCAAACCGCCCAAGGAACACATCATCGCCACGCGATACCAGGACACCGAAATATTCGCTGGCGGGGTATTTGCCGCCGCCAACCATGTGGCTTCCTTCTGCAAGGAAGTGCACGTTGTCACCTGCCTTGGGGGTGATCACAGCCACGAGGAGCTGGTCAGAAATTCGCTGAAGCCGAACGTGAAGCTGCACGCTATGTATCGCCCGAATTCACCGACCACGCTGAAACGGCGATTCGTCGATCCGTCCTCGATACGCAAGCTGTTCGAAGTCTACCACATGAACGACGAGCCGCTGACGATCGACCTCGAGAAACAGTTGCAATCCCATATCAGGGAGCTGTGCCCGACCGCCGATGTCGTGATCTCGACCGATTTCGGCCATGGATTGATCGGACCGCAGATCGTCGCCGAGCTGGTGTCCTGCTCCCAGTTCCTGGCAGTCAATACCCAGAGCAACAGCGCCAACATGGGCTACAATCTGATCACCAGGTATCCGCGCGCCGACTATATCTGCATCGACGGACCGGAGGCCCGCTTGGCGCTGAGTGATCGCATTTCGTCCGCCGGGGATATCGTCTATCATCTTGCCGCGCGGCTGACGGAATGCTCGAAACTGATCGTCACCCAGGGCAAGCACGGCTGCGTCACGTTCGAGCGCGGCCAGGAGGCGGTCCATACCATTCCAGCGGTGGCGCGAAAGATCGTCGACACGGTCGGCGCGGGAGATGCGTTTCTCGCGGTGACGTCGCCGCTGGTTGCAGCTGGGACCCCGATGAATCTTGTGGGATTTATCGGCAACGTGGTGGGCGCGTTGCAGGTAGCAATCGTAGGCAACCGCCATTCGGTCGACAAGGCGGCCTTAGTCAAGGGCGTGACCGGCCTTCTGAAATAGGAGTTGGGGAATGCGCGAGAGGCTAAGCCCGTATTTCGACACCTTGTTCAAGGCAACGCGCGAAGCTGAATGCACCGCCGACGGCGGCGAAAGCATCAGCCTAGACGCTGCCCTGGGACAAGTCTGCAAAATCTGCCACGTCGCGCACGACGGTGGCAACAAGGTGATGTTCATTGGCAACGGCGGCAGCATGGGGATCGCGACCCATATGGCGATCGATTTTTCCAAGAATGGTGGAATGCGGGCAACGGCTTTCGGCGACGGCGCCGTGTTGACGTGCCTTGGAAACGATCTTGGCTATGAAAATGTGTTTGCCAGCCAGATCGAGTGGCATGGACGCGCCGGGGATGTCTTGATTGCGATCAGTTCGTCCGGAAAGTCGCCTAATATCCTGAACGGGGTTCAGGCCGCCCGGTCCCATGGTTGCAAAGTCGTGACATTCTCGGGATTTCGGGAAGACAATCCGCTGCGCAAGGCGGGTAATGTCAATTTCTATGTTCGGGCGATGCAGTATGGGTTCGTCGAAGTGGCCCATCAGGCGATCCTGCACGGGATCCTCGATATCGACATGGGTTGGAAATCGGGCCATGAGTCCCGTGACTTTCGGATTCTAAGGGAGAAGGACCAGGAATGAGCAATCGATTCAAGCGCGTCATGGTAACGGGCGGCGCCGGCTACGTTGGATCGAGCCTGGTCCCCAAATTGCTCGCGGCCGGTTATTCGGTCTCCGTCCTCGATCTCTATCTTTACGGCGACGATCTGTTCAAGGATTTGAGGAGCAATCCCGAACTGCGCGAGGTGAAAGGTGATTTGCGCGATCCCGAAAGCGTCGTACGGGCGCTCGAAGGCTGCGACGCCGTGATTCACCTCGCCTGCATATCCAACGATCCATCGTTCGATCTCGATCCCAACCTCGGAAAATCGATCAATTTCGACTGCTTCCGGCCGCTGATCAAGGCGAGCAAGGACGCCGGCGTCAAGCGCTTCATCTACGCCTCTTCTTCTTCCGTCTACGGCATCAAGGACGACCCGAACGTCACCGAGGATTTGCCGCTCGAGCCGCTCACGGACTATTCGAAGTTCAAAGCGATGTGCGAGGACGTGCTGGAGGAGGAGCGCGAACCCGGCTTCGTCGCCGTCACGCTTCGGCCGGCGACAGTTTGCGGTTACGCTCCACGGCTGAGACTGGATCTCACGGTCAACATCCTGACCAACCTCGCGATCACAAACCGCAGAATCACCGTTTTCGGCGGCGAGCAATTACGTCCCAATCTTCACGTCGAGGACATGACCGACCTCTATCTCCGCTTACTTGAAGCCGACGATACGACGGTGGACGGAAAAATCTGGAATGCGGGATATCACAACCTTAAGGTTCGCGAAATCGCCGACATGGTGCGCGAGCGGGTCGGCGACAACGTCCAGATCGTCGTGACCCCGACCGACGATCATCGCTCCTATCACGTTTCATCCGAAAAAATTTACCGCGAACTCGGCTTCCAGGCCAAGCGGACCGTCAGCGACGCGATCCTGGATTTGAAGGCGGCGTTCGATGCGGGCAAGGTCCCGAATTCAATGACCGACGACAAGTACTACAACATCAAACGCATGCAGTCGGTTCACCTGCGTTGAAAACAACGGGACTAGTCATCTAGGTTCACAGGAACGCGATGCGTCGGCCGCCAAGCAATATTCAGATTTTGCTGCCGGTCTGGGGCACGCGTTACACGCGCGATTTTCTTGAGCTGTGTCTGCCGTCGCTGCTGGCTCCCAGCAATATCCCGGCGCTGTCGAAACTGGCGCGATGTTCGCTGGTGTTGCTGGCGCCGGTTCGGGATGCTGCGATGATCAGGCAGAGCCCGTTATGGGGCCTGCTGCGGCGTCAATGCGAGATTCGCATTGAGCCGATCGATGCTCTGGTCAGCGAGTCCAGCTCGACCGTGCTGACGCTGGCTTATGCCCTGGCGATCCGGGCGGCGGGGCCGCAGGCGCCCGATACCTGCTTCGTTCCCCTGGTCGCCGATTATGTACTTTCCGACGGCTCCCTGTTGCGGGTAGTCGAGCGCATATTTGCCGGCGCCAGCGCTGTGCTGGCGGGAAATTTCCTGATCGAGCGCGAGACCGCGCTTGCGGTACTGCAGCAAAACAAGGATGGCGAAGGGGTGCTGGCCGTCGGCGCGCGGGCTTTGGTCGAGCTCTCGCTCGGGGCCCTGCATCCGGCCACACAGGCTCAGATGGTTGACGTCGGCAGCCGCTGCGACCCGCTCACCAACCGGCTGTTCTGGCGTGTCGACGACCACTGCATGGTTGGCCGTTTTTTCCTCATGCATATGATCGCGATCCGCCCCGAAATTTCCGATTTCGTCATCGCTGCGTCATCCGACTACAGCCTGGTCCCCGAGCTTTGCCCTTCCGGCGAGGTCGTGCGCATGACGGATTCGGACGATTATTTTGCCGTCGAATGCCAGCCCCGGGGCTCCTCGCTTCTCCCGCCGTCCGCCACGGCGCTCGAACCGCGTTCGCTGGCCGACGGCATTGCGCCCTGGGCGACGGCTCTGCATCGCGAAAACGCCGGGCATGCGCTGGTGTTTCATTGCGGCCGGCCCTCGCCGCGGCTGGAGCAGACCATCGCCCGCTCCGGGGCCCTGGTTTCGCAGGTCGACGCGCGGTTGAGCGCAAAGCCACCGATGCCGTTTCGCCATCATCCGCTCTGGCGTCGCGCGCTGGACCATCATGCGACCACCGCCCGGATCGAACAGGACCCGGCGCGTCTGGCCGCGATCACCGCAGACCCCTCGATCGCATCGGCGACCGGGCTCGGCGGCGTTTCGCGCTGGCGCGCCGTCCTTTTGGGGCGCGCGCCGTGTTTTCGGCCGTGGCATCCGCGCTGGATCGACGCCGGGGCCTTGAAGCAAAATCTAGCGGCCGTCGCGGTGAATGCGCGGGTCGCCGTGGTGGCGGACGTCCCGGCCCGGGTCCGGCTCTGGCTGGAGCGCGCGGCGCTTGCCGGCGGCGCCGTGTCGGTGACCCATCTCCGCTGTGATGAGCTGGCGGCGACCGGCGCAGCGCCGGCAGCGTTCGATTGCTGCCTGTTTCTTGCCCCGGACCTGGCATCCGCCGAACCGCCGAACACGCTTTCATGCCTCGCGCCGCTGGTGCGGCCGGGAGGCGCGGTGGTGCTCGGCATCGGCCAGATATTTTCCGATGGCGTCGGCGCGCTGCTGCCGCTGGCGCCGCCACCCGAAACGGTCCCGGGTGATCGCATGGCGCTCGAAAGCAGTGCGCGCGTGCCGGCTGGACCGCGGCGCATCGCGGTGCAGCAGGCAATGATGCGGTTTGCGCGAAAATTTTCCGGCCCGTTCTCGATCGTCTCGCTGTGGTGGCTGGCGGCGGCGGGAGGGTTGGCGGCCGTCAGTCTGTGCTATAATAGGGCTCTGGTCGGACGGGGGCCGGCGGCGGGACGGTTGCACTTCACGAGCCTGTTCTTCACGTTCAGGCGTTCCGCACTCGAAACGATGGATGGCGCCAGCCGGCATCAGCGGGCCGGGGCAGATACGCGCTGCTCGATCGAAGGTCGGCGAAACCCAGCAAAAAGTCTGCCAAACTTGAACAGCATTTCAAATGGACGAGGGTGGCAGATCCTTTCAACGGGATTCGTAACCTCGCAGGATGCTGCCGGATACGCGGCGCGGGAACGATAAGTGATGAACATCCAGCCTTCCATCAGCGATGTGGCCGTCGGGCAGGCGGTGGCGATCGAACGGCCGCCGCTGAAAAAGATCCGCTGCCTGGTGCCGATCTGGGGCTACGCCTACGTCAAGAAGTTTCTTGAAGTCGGGCTCCCGACCTGGCTTGCCGACGGCAATCTGCCGGCGATCTCGCGCATGGTTGAGACGGAATTCGTTCTGCTCACCAGCCGGGAAGACGAGATCTATCTGCGCGCGCATCCGGGTTTCAAACGGCTGTCGGCGATCTGCCAGACCACGGTTCATTTTGTCGACCATCTGATCACCGGGACCAATTACTCGACGACGATTACCCTCGCCTATGCCGAAGCCATCCGCGCCACCGGCGACGACATGCTAGGAGCCTGTCCGCATAGTCGCTGTTCAATTCTGAGCGAGTCTGATTCAACCTTGGGCTATGAGCAAGTATTTTCGCCCCTGGAATATCGATCAGACACT
>JAJYAH010000363.1 GCA_021779635.1 Pseudomonadota bacterium
AAGCTTCAGTAGGTTGACGACCTGGTTGCCGAAGGGCGGCAGAAAGACTCTGATTGCCTGGGGCAGAATAACGTGCCGGACGGTCTGGGCGGGGCTGAAGCCCACAGACTTCGCGGCGGCCCATTGCCCGGGGTCGACCGAGAGGATGCCGCCGCGCACAGTCTCCGCCGTGTACGCGCTTTCGTTGAAGCCGAGGCCGAGCAGCGCCGCAACGAACGGCGTGATCACCGCGTTGACGTTGAACGAGCCGAAGCCGGGGCCCATGCCGGGTAGGCCAAGGCTGAGATGCGGGTAGAGAGCTGAAAAATTATAGAAGAATATAATCTGTACCAGTAGCGGCACCGAGCGGAAGAACCAGATATAGGCTGCGGCGACGCTGCGCAGCACGAGGTTGGTCGACATCCGCATGAGCGCAAGGCAGGTGCCGGCAATGAGCGAAACGATCGTCGCGATGAAGGTGAGTTTCAGTGTGAGCAGTAGCCCATCGAGGATCGGCGGTGCGAAAAGGTAATGCAGGGCGACGGGCCATTCGAAACGCGGGTTGGTGACCAGCGCTTCGATAAAGAGGGCCAGCAGGACGAGCAGAAACGCGGCCGCCACCCAGCGCCCGGGGTAGCGCCGTGGTACCACCACGGCGTCCCGGAGTTGCTCAAGCGTTACGCGTTCCCGCTCGTCCATGGTCTCAGTAGCGAGCTTGGTTAACGGTGGCCTTCGGCACCATATTTGCCTCTAGGCCATAGAGGGCGAAAATTTTCGCGTAGACGCCACTGTCCATTAGCTTTTGCAGCGCAAGCCGCATGGGCTCGGTCAGGCCGCTATTCTTGGGCACGGCAATGCCATCAACCGCGAGCCCGATCGGGGCGCCACCCTGCTTCGCTTTGCCGTGCGAAATTTGTGCGATGTAGGCAAGCTGGGCGCTCGCGCCCATCATGACTTCGGTTCGACCGCTGACGAGGGCGAGTAACATCTGGTCGTTGCCCTGATAGACATTGACGGTGAGTGCGGGCTTGCCCTCGGCCTTGCATTGCGCAGCTTGCTTCTCGAGATAGCCCTCTTCGACGCTGCCGCGGATGGAGCCGACGGTCAAGCCACACATCTCGGCAAGCGTCAGGTTATGCAGCTTGCTATCGGCGGCGACGAGGATGCTTGAGCCGTCGACCAGGTAGTCGACGAAGTCCACAACTGTCTCGCGCTTCTTGGTGTCGAGCATGTCAGAGATCGAAAACTGGGCGCGGCCAGATTGCAGGCTCGGAATCATGTCGTCGAACGGCGTATTGGTGACCGTGACGTTGACGCCTAGCACGTAGCCGAGCGCCTGCGCCATATCGACCGTGACGCCCTTTATCGTCGAGCCCTCGACCCAGGCGATCGGCTTGCCTGACGTGCCGTCTGTCGCCATGACGAAGGTACCCTTGGACTGAAGCTGCTTCGGCAGAGCGTCGTGCAGCACCCCCTTAAGGTTCGCCGGCAAAAGCGCGGCGATCTGCGGATTGAGGCTGGGGTCGGCGGCGTGAGCGGCCCCGAATGGGGCGACCAGGCAACCGAGTGCGGCAGCGAGTAGCATGCGCCGAAGCGGCGAACGGCGTGCGGTGGGTGGGGAGCGATCGCGACCGATGGATGGCATTGGCGGAGTCTCCTGTGCGATGGATCGAGGGTTGACGGCGAGCACGGCGCAGGTGGACGCGGCTACTTACCGCGCCCCTTGAAGTACCCGGCACGCACGGCGGCACCGATGAGATTCACGAAGCAGCGCCCGGCCGTGATGCATGTTATTTGGTTCACGTCCATCGGCGGCACGATCTCAACCGCGTCCATACCGACCACCCTCCCCTTGGCCACTAGGCCGTGGATGAGCTTGCGGACCTCGTTCAGGTGCAGGCCGTTCGGATGGGGCGCGAAAACACCAGGCGCGATGCCCGCATTCATGCCGTCGAGATCGAGGGTGATGTAGTAGTTCCCGCCATCGGGGATGCGGGCGAGCACAGATTCCATGCCATGGTCATGCACCTCGTCGGCGGTGATGAGATGCGCACCATACGCGAGCGCGGCGTCGACCTCCTCCTGGCGAGCGCTGCCACTGGCGCCGAGGCCAATCTGGAAGATCTCGCCGATGTGTTTCATTTCGGATGCGCGCCGGATTGGGCTCGACAGGCCCTCGCGCACACCGTTGACGTCATTGCGCCAATCGATGTGCTGGTCGATCTGGATGAGGGTGATCGGGCCCAAACTATCGAGGGCGCGGAAAACTGGAATGGGAATGCCATGATCGCCGCCGAGGACGATAGGCATGGCGCCAGACGCAACGATCTTTCGTACGACCACCTCGGCATTACGGGAATGGGCCGAGGGATCAAGATGGTCGGCAAATACGTCACCGCAATCGACCGCGCGGATTGGCTTGTCGGCATAGAGCGGACCGCCAAGATCGAAATCGTAACGCTCGAGGGAGCGAACGATTGCGCCACTAGCGTCGCGCATGGCGCGGGGCATTAGGCTCTGCGCACTAGCGATCTCGGCGAAACTATATGACTGGCCAAAGGGGATGCCGAGAAAGGCGATATCGGCGTTGAGGTTGTCGAGGTCTGTGCATTTCTCGGAATGCAGGAACGTCTCATGTCCCGCGTTGGACGGGATGGTCAATGGCATCTCTCACCTCGTGACATGGCGCCCTTTCCGGCGGCGCTTGTTGCGTTGATCGGGCAAATTCCGGGCGAGAGGCGCATTTGCGCACATTGCGGCCTCCTCCCTGGCAGCGGCCAATTTCTACGCCGCTGCAGAACGTGCGCGCACGTGGTAAATTGAGTCGTGTTGTTGCAAAAGTTGCAACATTGGAGGGTCAGATGAGCCGGATCCGACTAACCGAGCGGGATCTCCGACTCCTCAGCATCTTTGGCGCGCTGGTCGAAACTGGCGGGCTGACCGCCGCCGAAGCGAGCCTGGGAATGGAACGATCGACGATCAGCCGACACCTGCAGGCGCTCGAGGGACGAGTGGGCGGCACGCTGTGCACGCGAGGACCCGCCGGGTTCCAGGTGACCGAGCTTGGCCAAAAGGTCTACCGGGCAGCGTTAGCTGCGCGCGACGCAACGCTGCGTGCCGAAGAGGTGCTGACAGAAGCCGTCAAGGGACTTAGCGGCAAGCTGCTGCTCGGCGTCGCCGACAACACAATCAGCAATCCCGATTGCCATTTGGTACGCGCAATCGGGATATTCCGCTCAGTGGCGCCCGACGTAGAGACCAATCTCTCGATCGCGCCGCCACCAGAAATAATCCAAGACATCATCCACCGCCGGCTCGACTATGCGTTCCTCGCGATTCCTCCCGCACGATTTGGACTCGCGGCCGAACCGCTCTTTGATGAGGAGTTTCGCCTCTACGCACGTCGTCCCGCTAGCGGTGCGCTACGACTTCAGGACCTGGCGCAATTCGGCTTGGCGATTGCGATGCGCGCTGACCACTGGCAGAGTCAGGTTCTCGCAGAAGAGCTACGGTTGCCGTATCACGGGTATGCTCGCGGGCTCGAGTCCGAGGCGACGCTGATTGCGAGCGGCGGCTATGTCGGCTTTCTGCCGACGCACCTGGTGGGCGCGCTTGCGCCGCGCTACCGGATGGCGGAGGTGCGGGGCGCAGAGCACTTGCGCTACGCGATTACATTCTCTCTTGTCTATGATCGCAACCGGACAACGTCTCCAGCCGGGCAAGCATTCGCACAGGTCATTCGCGACGTTTATGGCCCCTACGATCGGGCGCCGGCGACCGGCGCCTTTCATGGCGGGAAAATCACAACACAGGATGCCGTCAAAGTGGTGCGTCGGCGGAGCAGGCATGTTCGGGAATAGGCCCTTGGTCGCGCTTGCCGGCAGCTGATGGACACGACGGAATGGCTGGCTGCTGCACAGGTTGGGCTTGGACCGGGTGATCTCGGCCAGCGCCAGATCGCCGCCTTTCTCGTAGAGGTCTCGAAAGCGGTAGAAACTGTGGCGGCTGTAGCCCATCACCCGGCAGGCCTGGGTCACGCTGCCCAGTTGCTTGGCCAGTTCCAGCAAGCCGACCTTGGCCTTGATCACCTTGCGCTCGGTTGTCGTCATGACGGTCTCTCCAGTGAAACCGGCCGGGACGCCGCGCTGCGCCCATGGCTCCGCGCCCCGGCCGCTCAGCCCACCGATGCAAGCCGTCCGTCAGATCATGTCAAGACTTCTACAGCCAAGAGCATGCGCCAAGCCTGCGCCGCCGAGATCGCCGTCGGGTACCGGCACCAAGCATTGGATTCGGTCCAATAGCCGAGTGACAGCGCATCAAGCGTGACATCTTCCGACAGCAAACCCTGGTGCATCGCTAACTCACCTCCTAACGCCCTTCCCGATGAGCCAGATCCTCCGCGGGCAATCCGCTCCCGCTGTCTCAAAGCATTCAACGAGGAACTCGGCGGCGCACGATGCTGTTCAGCAGCCGCCCCCTCTCCCCCGGGCGTGAAAAAAACCTTGCCGCGGCAGCGTGCCTGACAGATCATCCCCGTGCGTCCCGGCAAAAAACGGAGGAGACAATGATGAATCATCGGGGGATGACGGATCCCAGCTCGCTGCAGGATCCGGTGCGCTATTCGGCGGGGCGGCGCGAGGTGCTGGCGGGTTCGGCCGGCGCGCTGATGCTCTCCGCCTTCATGGCCAGGACCGCCCGCGCGGCCCAGAGCCTCACGGTTTCCGATCCGGGCGGCGCATGGTCGCCCGCCGACGACGTCGCCTTCATCAAGCCATTCGAGAAAGCGACGGGCGTGCATATCAACCACGTGGCGCGGCAGAGCTATCCCTCGGTCCAGATCAAGGCCGACGTCGAAGCTAAGTCCTATACTTGGGATGTAGTCACGGCGACTATCGCTGACGTCTACGAGCTCGACAAGAACGGCGACCTGCTCGAAAAGCTCGATTGGTCCTCGCCCGACATGAAGCAGATCATGCCGCAGGCGCGCCGCTCAAACTGGATGGGCACCGACACCTACGCGACGGTGATCGCCTACCGTACCAGCAAATACGGCAAGAACGGCCCCACTAGCTGGGCCGATTTCTGGAACGTCGAGAAATTCCCCGGCCGGCGCGCGATGCACAAGCATCCGATCGACACGCTGGAGGAAGCGCTGCTCGCCGATGGCGTCCCGATGGACAAGCTCTATCCGATCGACATGAACCGCGCCTTCAAGAAGCTCGACCAGATTAAGAACCATGTTGCGGTGTGGTGGACCACCGGCGCGCAGACAACGCAGATGCTCGAAAGCGGCGAGGTGGACATGTTGCCGGCCTGGAACGGCCGCGCCCAGGTCGTGATCGACGCCGGCAAGCCGGCAGCCATCTCCTGGAATCAGGGCATCTACTCGATGGAAGGCTGGGTCATCCCCAAGGGCGATCCGAGGGCCGCACTCGGCCGCAAATTCGTTGCCTTCACCGCCAATGCCAAGCGCCAGGCCAAGCTCGTCGAGCACCTCAGCTACGGGCCTACGAACCCGCACGCCTACGATTTCATCCCGAAGGAACGTGCCGCGAAGCTGCCGACTGCGCCGCAGAACCTGAAGCTGATGGTGGAGTCCAACACCGCCTGGTGGGGCGAGAACAAGGAAAAGGCGATCCAGCGCTTTAACGCCTGGTTACTGAGCTGAACCGACCCGCGCTTCCCGCCGGCAGCTCCGGACCGGCCGACCCGGTCATCCGCGCCCGACCCGGCGACGCGGGTGGCCTCGGGATCGGCCATGACGGGCTCAAGACAACCTCGCGGCCTGCCCGGACACCAACGTGACGGACCAGAAGACCAAACTCGCCACTCGCGACCTCTCCAAACACTATGGCCCCGTCGTGGCGCTGGAAGGCGCGACACTCGACCTGCCCGAGGGCGAGTTCCTCACCCTCCTCGGCCCCTCGGGCTCGGGCAAGAGCACCCTTTTGATGCTCATCGCCGGCCTCGTGCCGCCGACCGGCGGCGACATCTGGATCGACGGCCGGCTCGCCACTTACCTGCCGGCCAACAAACGCGACATCGGCGTGGTGTTCCAGAACTACGCGCTTTTCCCGCACCTGACGGTCGCCGAGAACATCGCTTTTCCGTTGCAGATGCGCCGCGTGCCGCTGGCCGATATCGCCGCTGAGGTGAAGCGCGTGCTCGAAGCGGTGCAGCTGCCGCAGGTCGCCAGCCGCTACCCGCGCGAGCTCTCCGGCGGCCAGCAGCAGCGCATCGCGCTCGCCCGCTGCATCGTCTACCGCCCTCCCGTGATCCTGATGGACGAGCCGCTCGGCGCGCTCGACCGCAAGCTTCGCGACCACATGCAGCTCGAAATCAAGGACCTGCATCGCAGCCTCGGCATAACCGTGCTCTACGTGACCCACGACCAGGAAGAGGCGATGGCGATGTCCGACCGCATCTGCCTGATGCGTAACGGCCGCATCGAGCAGCTCGGTACGCCCGACGAGCTCTATTTCCGCCCCCGCACCCTGTTCGCCGCCGACTTCCTCGGTGAGTCAAACATCCTCGATGCAGCGCTGACGGTCATCGACGGCGAGCCCGTGCTGCAAGCCGACAGCGGCTTGCGGATACGCGCGCGAGACGTTCGTGTCCGCCCCGGCGAGCGGGCCAAGCTCATTATCCGCCCCGAGAGCCTGCGCCTGCTGGAAGCCAGCGAGATTGCCGACAACGAGGCCGCAGGCGTGGTGCAGGAGAGTGTGTTCACCGGCGGCGTCTCGCGCCATTTCGTCCGTCTCCGGGCCGGACCCACGGTCTCCGTCAAGCAGCTCACCATCGGCGGCGGCGCGACACTGAAGCAGGGGGTCGAAGTACGCGTCGGCTGGAGCGCCGAGCACGTCGTGGTGCTGCCGCACGAGGCCGCTCCGCCATGAGCGCTAGGTTGGCCGCTTCCCGCGCGCCGCGCAGCCAGGCGCGCTGGGTCCGCGCTTGGCCGATCTATCCGCTGGTGATCTTCATCCTCGCCGTATTTGTCTACCCCGTCGGC
>JAJYAH010000364.1 GCA_021779635.1 Pseudomonadota bacterium
CGATCTGGAACAACGGAACATTCGCGTCCTGGGTTTCGAGAATGTTGATGCCGCTCGCCTCACGACGAGCATGCCGCCTTTGCTGACCGGCGGACGCCACTGCATGCTCGCGCCAAACGAGCCCAAGAAGCCGGAAGCGAAACCGAAGTCAGCTTCGCTGGTGCTCCATAGCCCGGTGCGCTCCGGTCAGTCGATCTTTAGCGATGGCGATGTGACCGTGCTGGGTTCGGTCGGTTCCGGTGCGGAGATTGTCGCCTGCGGGTCCATTCATGTCTACGGAGCACTTCGCGGCCGTGCGATGGCGGGCTTCAGCGGCAACTCTACAGCACGGATCTTCTGTCAGAAGATCGAAGCCGAACTGCTTGCGATCGACGGCTACTACCAGACGGCTGAAGAAATAGACGTCGCCTTGCGCAATCGTCCGGCCCAGGCATGGCTGGAAGGCGACATCATGAAAATCGCACCACTCAACTAATTCGGCTAGGGAGAACAAGAATGGCCAAAGTCTTGGTCGTGACGTCCGGCAAGGGCGGCGTCGGTAAGACAACGTCTACAGCCGCGCTCGGGGCGGCGCTCGCGCAAATGGGAGAAAAAGTAGTCGTCGTCGACTTTGACGTCGGTCTGCGGAATCTTGATCTTGTATTGGGGGCGGAACGACGGGTCGTGTTTGACCTGATCAATGTTGTGCAGGGCGTCGCAAAGCTTTCGCAGGCTCTGATTCGCGACAAGCGCCTGGAGAATTTGTGGCTGCTTCCAGCGTCCCAGACCAGGGACAAGGATGCCCTGACGGACGTGGGGGTTGGGAGCATTATCGCCGAGCTTCGGACCAGATTTGACTGGATTCTCTGCGATAGCCCGGCGGGCATCGAGCGGGGGGCCATGCTCGCGATGCGCTATGCCGACGAGGCGGTCATCGTAACGAATCCCGAAGTTTCATCGGTGCGTGACTCCGACCGCATCATTGGCATGCTGGATTCAAAGACCGTGAAGGCCGAACGGGGTGAACGGGTTGAAAAGCATATCCTGATCACCCGGTATGATTCAGCGCGCGCATCGCGCGGCGAAATGCTCAGCATCGACGACATTCTTGAAATTCTCGCCACGCCGCTGCTCGGGATCATTCCCGAAAGCCAGGATGTCCTGCGCGCGTCGAACGTTGGTTCGCCGGTCACGCTGAACAACGCCGCCAGCGCGCCGGCCCGCGCCTATGTCGACGCGGTGCGTCGTCTGATGGGCGAGGCCGTCACCATGACCGTGCCGGTCGAACGCAAAGGCTTGATGAACCGGTTACTGGGACGGAGGGCGGCATGATGAATCTGCTGCGGCTCATCGGTGGCCGTACTGCTTCCGCGCCTGTTGCACGGGAACGGTTGCAGATTCTCCTCGCGCACGAACGCGGTTTGCGCGGCCAGCCTGATTTACTGGGACTGCTGCGGACCGAAATCCTTGCCGCGGTCTCGCGGCACATCGTGCTCGATCCGGAAAAGGTCATCGTCAGGATGGACCGGGGCAAGCATGTATCGACGCTTGAAGTCGATATTGAGGTGCCGAACGGCGTCGAAACATCAATTGCGGTGGCTGCGTCATGATTGCCGACAGCAACAGCGACATCGCCTGGCACAGGGTTCAGCTCCGGAAGAACCGCAATGCCGTGAAGGCCCTGGAAATCGCTCACTTCAGGACCGGCAATATCGCCGGGTCAAGCGATCAAACTCAGAAAAACATCGCCATCCTGAAACGAAAGATCGCGGAATCCGAGCGATGCATCGCTGCCCATGAGCGGCGAACCAAGCGACCGGTCGCAACCGACCGTCAAAGTCTCGCCAGCGTGAGCTGGAGCAGTTGGAACGCCCGCGGCGTTAGCTGGCGCTGACACGCGATACCTGACGACGACCAACGTTGTCAGCCTTGCAGAACCGTCGCAGACGTCCGAACAGCTATTTCGCGAGCGGAGCGGGGCTGAAACAGCCTCGATGGATTTAAAGTTCTGTTTCGCCACCGTCATCCCGCCGCCGATTTTGCCCGTCGTGCCAATCTGTCGCAACCGGTGTGGTTGATCTCAAACCCAAATCACCTGTTATATCCAGCGCATCCCGTCCCGCTTGAGGGGGCGTATCGCGATCGTCACGAACGTTGGTGCGGGATGCGGTGGACGCGATGGCGACGAGAGCGCAAACATTTTGCGCGGACGAGCGGCGCTGGCGCGGACGGCGAAGCCGTGTGGTCCTGACACCCCGACGCTGGTGTCAAGTTGGAGAAAGCAATTTCACCGGTGATGGTGGCAAGAAAGCCCGGTCACCAGGGAGAGCGCGGAATAAGCCGTAAAACCATTGCGCGGGGAATGCCGGGCGATCCGGCGTGACCGTGGTGACTAACGCGCGTGCTTTCTACACACCACGCGCGGCTGCGGGCGCTTCGGGCGCCCGGCATTCCCTGTGCCCTCTGTTCTATCGAGGGCAGAAATTCCGGTACAACTCGGGCGCGCCGCGCCGCGAGATCGCGGGCGCGTAAATTAAGTCCGCCATCCGTTGGAAGGATTTTGATCCTCAGTAGCGCGCCGGTACGTACATCTCGGGTGGAATGGGGCCTCGGTGGTAGTCGGGATTGTGGACGCGGGGCGGCAGGACCACGGCATCGCGCGCGATTTCCCGGTAAGGGATCTGTTCAAGCAGATGCGAGATGCAGTTGAGGCGCGCCTTCTTCTTGTCGACGGCATTGACCACGTGCCACGGCGCTTCCGCGATGTGGGTGTGCTCCAGCATCGCTTCCTTGGCTTTGGTATACTGCTCCCAGCGGCTGCGCGCCTGCACGTCCATCGGGCTCAGCTTCCACTGCTTCAGCGGATCCTGGATCCGCATGGTGAAGCGGAGGTGCTGTTCCTGGTCAGTGATCGAGAACCAGTATTTGATCAGGATGATGCCGGAACGCACCAGCATGCGCTCGAATTCCGGCACCGAGCGGAAGAACTCCTCGACGTCCTGTTCGGTGCAAAATCCCATCACTCTTTCGACGCCGGCGCGGTTGTACCAGCTGCGGTCGAACAGCACGATTTCGCCGCCGGCCGGCAAATGCGAGACGTAACGCTGGAAATACCATTGCGTGCGCTCGCGTTCGTTTGGCGCTGGCAGCGCGGCGACCCGACAGACCCGCGGATTGAGCCGCTGGGTGATGCGCTTGATGACGCCGCCCTTGCCTGCGGAATCCCGGCCCTCGAAAATCACCACCACCTTGAGCTTGTGGTGCTGCACCCAACTCTGCAGTTTCACCAGCTCGCCCTGCAGGCGGAAAAGCTCCTTGAAATAGACCTTTCGCTCGATGGTCTCCTCGGCGGGTTGGCCGGAGAGTTCGCTGGTCAGCGCGTCGAGACGATCGTCGTCGATCTCAAGCTCGAGTTCCTCCTCGAAGCTGTCGAGCATTTCCGCGTGAATACGATCATGGGCCGGCTGCCGGCCACTGACGGGTCTATCGCTCATGGGAGGCTCCGGTTCGGGATATCGCGCGGCTCGTTATGTGCAAATCTAAATGTCAGCGGTGTGACAATATCCGGTGCACCGGATGGCCCTCGCGAGGTCGCGCGCCCCTCAAAGATCCGGAAGCGATATGCGCGGCTTTGGCGCCGGCAACCCGCGGGTGCACCGTCTGCCTCGCCCGTTGCGGATGCTCAAGCCGACGCACCACTCGACTGTCCTCAGCCTGCTTTGGGCATGGCGGACAGCCACATTTGGCCTTCGCTGCCGAATTAAGAACAGATCATGAAAAGTAAGTCATGTGGCTGTCATGAACCTTTTTTAATCCAGCTTTATGGAAGAGGAGGCGGGCTGGCGCGGGCATAGCTTGAGCGTGGCCATGTTGCTTTGGTGGCGGGAAAAGGGATTTTCAGATGGACGCGATCCACAATGGTCGAGGCGATGCGCATGCGAATGCTGCCGTGGAGGAGCCTCAGGACCAGGAGAATGGTGGAATAAACAAGACCGTGGCGACCGTGGTCGTCGTCGCGGCGGGAGCGGCGCTATTTGAAGCGGCATTGTTGCCGGGCCTTGTGCTGGGGGTGGCCGCAATGGCTGCGCCGAAGTATTTGCCCAAACTGGGAAACGCGCTCGCCCCGGTGTTCAAGTCGACGGTGCGCGGAACCTTCAAGCTCGCGCAGAAGTCGAAAGAGGCGTTCGCAGAGGCCCACGAGCACGTCAATGACATCGTCGCCGAGGTGCGTGCCGAAGATGCCGATGGCGTGAACGGCGCACGAGCCAGCAAGGCGCGCACCGCGGCTTGAGCCTTGATAGCGATGGACTTGCGTACCGGCCCGAGTGGCCGGCATGCCGCCTGTCCCGACTTCGGATTTGTTGTTCAAGTGCGTGAAAATGGAGCCGCGGCTGGCAATGGCAGATGCCCATTGATCCGCGATGTCAGTTGCGATTGAGCCCTCTATCCTGAGCGCTGATCTGGGATCGATGATGACCAACGTAAAACTGCAGGTTGCGCATCAAGTGCCCGGTCGCGTCCGCATGAAGATACCCTCGGCAAAGGGCAATCCCGAACTGCTCGAAGAGATGAAACGGACGCTTTCCGTGATTCCGGGGATCGAGGAGGTTATCATCAACCCGGCGACGGGAAGTCTGGTGCTGCATTACGACACCGATCAGCACGACGAGTTTCACGGCCATCTCGAGCATCACACCGGTGGACATTATCGGCCTCCGCCGAGCAACGAGATCGATGCTCTTGCGAGCAAGATTCAGCAAGAGGCCGAGTTCCTCGCTGAAAATTCCCACGCCGCCCGGGTGGTCGTGGATTTCTTCAAGCAGGTCGATCAGCAGATCAAGACCGGTAGCAGCAACACCATAGACCTCAAGATCGTGCTGGCGGTCGGAATTGCCAGTTTCACGATCCTGGAAGTCGGCGCCAACGCCGCCACCCCGGTCTGGGTGACCCTCGCGATGTTTGGCTTGAACCATCTGATCGAGGCGAATTCACCCGAAGGCGTGGACCCGGACGAGACCGACGATGCGGCCACTGCAAATGCGCCGGCCTGAAGTTCTGGAATGTAGCTGAATGGAATTTTCTGTCCGTCATTCGATGCCGGGACGCGTTCGGCTCCATATTCCTTTGTTATGCCGAAAACGCTCGCTGGCAGAGACGTTTCTCGATTGGCTGGGAGAGCAAGCGGGAATCAAAACGGCGCGCTTCAACTACGATTGCGCCAGCCTGGTCCTTGAACATGAACCGGCTCAGGAGCCGTTGCTCCGCGCCATGCTCGAGCGCTTTCAGCACGCCAGCCTGAGCGACATCAAGCTGATCGCGTCGAGTTCGAAGACTGCATCAAGCCCGGCGAACGCGGATCAAGCCCTACCTGTGGTTTCGAAGCGATTCCCGCTGGCGCTGCCGACGGTGTCGCTGCTGATGGCGTTCAGCGCCAATCCGCTGATTACCGCTATCAACCTGCCTCTGATGCTCTGGAACGCACTGCCGATTGCCCGGCGCGCGTGGAAGGTGTGGGACAACGAACGCCGGCTCAACATCGACGTTCTCGACACCTTGGCGATCAGTTCGTCGATCTTGCAGGGTGTTCCGATGGCCGGTTGCATCGTCACCTGGCTCATCAAGCTCGGCGACTGGATCCGGGATTTGACCGCCGCGGGCCAGCGGCGCGCCATCAGCGAGCTGCTCGAGTTTCAGTCCAAATCCGCCTGGATACTGAGAAACGGCGTGGTGGAGGCGATCGCGGCCAGCGCCCTCGAAGAAGGCGACCTCGTTGTAGTCTATCCCGGCGAGATGATCTCGGTGGACGGCGAAATCGTCGATGGCCACGCCACCATCGACCAGAAGACCATCACCGGCGAAGGTCTGCCGGTGAACAGGGGAGTGGGCGAGGCCGCGTTTGCTGCCACCGTCATTCGAGATGGCCAGATTACGGTACGCGCGCTGCGGGTGGGCTCGGCGACGACGGCCGGCCAGATCGTGCACCTCGTGGAATCGGCTCCAATTGGCGACACCCGGATGCAGAATCATGCCGAGCGGTTTGCCGATCGCCTGGTTACGCCGACGCTTGGGCTTGCCGCCGGTACCGCTGCGATCACCGGCGATTTCAACCGCTTCCTGTCGCTCGTCATTGTCGATTACGGCACCGGCATTCGCGTCGCGGCGCCGACATCCGTGTTGTCATCCATGACCCATGCCGCGCGAGCCGGCATCATCATCAAGAGCGGCGGCCATATGGAGAAACTGGCGGGCATCGACACCGTCGTCTTCGACAAGACCGGCACGCTGACGCGCGGTACGCCCGCGGTGATGGACGTTATTCCGTATCAAGATCACATCACCTCGGGCCATCTGCTGGGCCTCGCGGCGGCAGCCGAAACGCGCCTGCAGCACCCTGTCGCCGAGGCCTTGCGCGTTCGGGCGCGGGAACTCGCGGTTAACGTTCCGGCATGCGACGAAACCAAATATCGCGTCGGCCTTGGCGTCGAAGGCCAGGTCAACGGCTATTACATGCATGTCGGAAACGAGCGCTTCATGCGCCAGAGCGACATCAAGGTCAACGCTGCCGCCTTGGACCGCGGTGCGTTGGACGAAAACGGCTACTCCTGCCTTTATATTGCGGTCGATGGCAAGCTCGCGGGTCTCGTTCCCTTTTCCGACGAAATTCGTTCTGAAAGCCGCCCTGTCATCCAGAAACTCCATGCCATGGGAGTCAAGAATACGGTCATGCTGACCGGCGACAACAGTGTTGTGGCGCGCGCGGTCTGCAATGAGATCGGATTGACGCGGCATTTCGCCGACATGCTGCCGGCGGACAAGGCCGAAATCATTCAGCAGATGCAGCGCGAGGGAAAAAGGGTCGCGATGGTCGGCGACGGCATCAACGATTCACCGGCCTTGAGTTTCGCCGATGTCGGCATCGCCATGAAACATGGCGCGGAAGTCACGCACGAGTCGGCCGATATCATCCTGATGAAAGACTCGCTTTGGAAGCTCGTCAAG
>JAJYAH010000365.1 GCA_021779635.1 Pseudomonadota bacterium
CTGCGCCTACATTATGCCGACACGATCAAGGCTTGGTCTGAACGATTCCTCGCGCGGCGTGAGGAAATAGAACGTCTCTACGATGAACGCTTTTGTCGAATGTGGGAGCTCTATCTTGCGTCGTCAGAAATGGCCTTCCGTGAAGAGGGCATGATGGTGTTCCAGATTCAATTGACAAAGCGTCAAGGAATCGTTCCGGTCACGCGTGATTACATCTCCCAGCATGAAACGCGCCTCCGTCGCTCGGAGACGCGCCATTCTCCCTTATTCCAGCTTGCAGGCGAGTAGTCGTGAGTTGCCGAAATCGATCGACTTCATGGTCCGCAAGAATGTCCATGCCGACCGTGTGTGGGATACCTGCGCACGCTCGGAGCCAAGCTCGAAGGCGACGTCAATTCGTTCGAATTTCTCACTGAAGCGCGGGAAGAGAGATCCCATATCGGCAGTTTGTTCGGCCAAGGCCGCGGATTGGGCACGATCCTGCTTTGGGCCGCTTTTTTCCTCAACTTGGCGGAATTCTACGCTCTTCAAAGCTGGTTGCCCACGATCCTGACCGGATTGCACTACTCGTTGAATACAGTGGCGCTGGCGACGTCGCTGACCACCGTCGGCGGCATCGTCATCGCGATGGTCATGGGACCTGCCATGGATCGGATCGGTCCCTACAGTTCTCTCGCGGTCTTGTATTTCCTGGGGGTGATCTTCGTGGCCTCGATCAGCCTGGCCATCAACCGCCCGGAATGGGTCCTTCTCACGGCGACCTTCTTCGCCGGCGTTTGCATCAGCGGAGGACAAAAGAGCGTCATTGCGCTGGCGGCCGTCTATTATCCGGCGTCAATCCACTCGACGGGCGTGGGATGGGCTCTGGGAATAGGGCGTATCGGAGGAATCGGCGGTCCGCTCCTGCTTGGATATCTGATCAACATGCAGGTTCAGACCGAATCCCTCTTTTACGCGGCGAGTATTCCCATGCTGATCGGAGGCATCTTGATTGCGATCATGGGCGCGGCTGAGGGTAAACGCCGCGGTTCTCCGTTGAGCGCAGCTTAAAGGCTAGACATGCGCTGCTTCATGGCGGGCTGCCTGGATGCCCCGCGCCTCCGCCGGGCAGGGACCGCCCGGCGGAGGCGCGATCGCGGCGATCACCCGCGTATGATAAGAAGACGCCAACCGCCGTTCTGACAACGGGGAATTCTGTCATGATTTCAATGGGCCAAAAACGCCGAAAATGTCAGAGCGGCCTCGTAACGGCGCCAGACTCTGGCGGCGGCTCAAATCAGATGGCTTCCGCGGTTCGCAGCGGGTGGGCGACCCGGCGCCGTCGCGCCGAAAATGCCAGCGATCAGCAACTGCAGAAGGTCCCCTCGGCTCGAACGATCGCACGGCTGATGACGTCGGCGCGTGATCACATGAGCAAAGCCGATACCGTCATCATAGCAGCTATCGAGGCCGGTGTGCCGACGTTGGTCACCGCGCGAACATTCAGAGAGTTCACGAGCTTCGACATCTGGACTGTGGGTGGACTAGATCAGCAGGTGGACGTAGTCGTCCTCGCCGCTCGCTTCCTTGAGCGAGGCGCCAAAATCTTCGCAAACTCCGACAAGGCGTCGACCAGTACCTCGAGAGCCCTATCGCTCAGCACCCCATGCCGCTAATTTGTCACAAATGAACATGGAGGGCACAAACGACGCTCCTGCGGTGTCGATGATCTTGTAAAACGGTCAAAAGCGGTTGCTCCCCTACGCAAACCGATAAACCTGTAATTATCGGCGTTTTCGCGGTGGTCGGGTGGGAGTCCCCTCTCCTCCAGTTTAGACATGTTCCCCAGTTTCGCCGGGTTACCCTGGGACACACGAGAGGAACGGCAGCGCATCCCGTACAGCGATTCTTGCCTCTCGTGTGTCTTTCCATCCGACCAGGACGCGGTCGGCATTCAGTACCGGAACGTGGTCGGGCGCCAGAAGCGTCGGCCTTCCCATCCGCATCATTGCTTCGGCCGGATCAATGAAGTGGAATTGGTCCATCTTTTCCTGAGTGCGCTTGATCACCACCAGGTCGGCTGATCGCGCTTCGTTGGTCAGGAATGCGGTGGGATATTCTACGCTGCAGCGCCACTCCACCCGTTCTTTCGGCAGTCCGGCAACGCTGCGAAACCATTGCTCCTTGTCCGCGAGCGCCGACTTCATCCCTTTCAGGTCATCTGCGGTGGTTTCCCGAATTATGACGCCCTCCGCCACAAAGGGAGGCTCGACCGCGAAAGCGGAAACGCCGACCAGAGACGCTCCAAATTTGTCTGCAACATCCCGCGCAATGCGGACCTGACCTTCTGCCTGCTGCTCGGGATCAACGTAGACCATTACGGTCGCGATCGTCATCGGCATTGCTCCGTCAGTTGATGCACCTTCCTTTTGGCACCTCTTGCGTGCGTCCGATTGACCCAAATCAACAGGCTGCGCGTCAGGCTTTCTGATATAAGCTCCATATATCAGTCGTCGCTTGTAATGATGAAAAATGGAAGCAGTGTCACCAGACGAAATTGTGCCTCAGGCAGGCTTGCGACGGCGCCTGGGACTGCCGCTTCTCGTCCTTTATGGGACGGGGGTCACCGTGGGCGCCGGGATCTATGTCCTGATCGGCGCGGTCGCGAGCCATGCGGGGGTCTATTCTTCGTGGGCGTTTGCCCTGGCGGCTGCTGTCATGGCTTTCACGGCCGCCTCGTATGCTGAGCTCGCGACCCGCTATCCCGTTAGCGCCGGGGAAGCTGCCTACGTCCGTGCCGCATTCAACTCCCGATTTCTATCCCGGGCCGTCGGCTCCTTGAGGCTCGCCATCGGCATCGTCTCGGCTGCCGCGGTGACCCTTGGCGGAGCCGGCTACATAGGCCAGTTGATTGCGCTGCCTGCGCCATTGATTGCCGTGGCCATCGTCGCCGCCTTGGGCATCGTCGCGGCCTGGGGCATTCTCGAATCGGTGGCGCTCGCCGGACTATTGACACTGATCGAGACGGGCGGACTGGTCTGGATCATCGTGTCCGCCGCTCGTTCCGGGATCTCATTCAGCCCTGCTCTGTTTACGCCGCCCCCACTCGACTTCGGCACCTTCTCCGGAATCACCTTCGCCAGCCTGCTCGCATTCTTTGCCTTCGTCGGCTTCGAGGACCTCGCCAACATCGTGGAAGAGGCCAAGAGCCCGCAACGGAATATCCCCTGGGCTATGGCGCTCACGCTGTTGATCACGACCGTGCTCTACGTCCTGATCGCGGCAATTTCCGTCACCGCCGTGCCGCCGAGCGTCCTTGCGACGTCAACGGCGCCGCTCAGTCTGGTTTTCGGCGCCGTGGCGGGCATAAGTCCGACCACCTTCAGCATGATCGCGATCGTGTCGACGATCAACACCATTCTCGCCCAGATGACCATGACGGCGCGCGTCGTCTACGGCATGGCACAGCAAGGTGACCTGCCTGCAATAGCGGGACGCGTCCACTCGCGAACCGAGACACCGCTGATCGCCACGGGGTTGGTCATGCTGGCGGTCGCGGCTCTCGCGCTAACGATCCCGCTGGAACCGTTGGCGGAAAGCACGTCTCTCGCGACGCTGGCGCTCTTTGTCTTCGTCAATCTCTCCCTGCTTCGAATTCGATCCCGAAATACCCAATCCGATGCAGCGATCGTGCGCGTGCCACTATGGATACCGTTACTAGGTCTGGTCACATGCGTGCTGATGATGGGCACCGCGCTTTTCACGCCATAACAAGACCGATGGAAACGGACAGCCAACCTCAGCCAATGCTTCAAGCTCCTCAATTTGCCGGTCGAAGGTTGGCTCCGACTGCTCTCGCCGCGGTCATCGTGTTGGGCGTCGCCATCTGCGCGTTCATGGCGAAGCCATTCCTGGGCGCTCTTGTTTGGTCAACGACGCTCGCAGTCTTGTTCGCACCGCTCGATTTGGTCATGAGCAGGCGTCTCGGGTCCCGTAGTCTTTCGGCGCTGACGACCGCCATGATGACCGCCTGCATTGTGGTCGTCCCTGCTATCCTGGTAGCGGGAACGTTGCTCAACGAAGCCGTCCGGAGCGCGGCAGTTGTCGTGCCAATGTTCGACGCGGAGGACTGGGCGCGTTTTATGGGCGAGCATCCCTGGCTTGCCCCGGCGCTGCAATGGATCCATGACAAGGTGGATTTTCCGGATGTGATGCGAACGGCGACCTCGGCCCTTGGGACGTGGAGCGGTTCCGTCCTGCGCGCCTCCTTTTCCGGAGTAGCTAACCTGCTGCTGACGTTTTACTTTCTGTTCTACCTGCTACGGGATCGGGAAAAGATAACGGAGGCTGCGCGACTCTATCTCCCACTGTCGGAGCCGGAATTCTCGCAGGTCACTCTTCGGGTGACCGATACGATCTTCGCTACTGTACTCGGGACGGTCGCAGTTGCGGCGCTGCAGGGTGGGCTCGGAGGCTTGATGTTCTGGTGGTTGGGGTTGCCCGCGCCTGTGTTCTGGGGCGTATTGATGGCTCTTCTCGCCATTGTTCCGTTTCTCGGCGCCTTCGTGATTTGGGCGCCGGCCGCTGTCTTTCTCGCACTGAGCGGCGCCTACGCGTCCGCGATCGTATTGACGATCTGGGGCACTCTCGTCGTTGGCCTCGTGGATAACGTGGTCTATCCGATCCTGGTCGGCAATAAGCTTCGGATGCATACGATGCTGTCATTCATCGCTGTCGTCGGCGGGCTCGTTTTGATAGGGGCGCCGGGTGTGGTGCTTGGTCCATTGCTGGTCGCAGTCACCCTGACGTTGGTGCAAATCTGGCGCGGTCGGACAGCAGCCCTGATCGATGCACAGCCACAAGAACGTGACGCAGTAAAGTGTCCATGATGGATTTCTCGAACCCGAGCCTGAGCCCCGAGGCCATAGCCATCGTCGTTGCACTCGGCATCGGGCTCCTGATCGGTCTCGAGCGAGAACGCCGCAAGGGAGAGGGACCGGGGCGCTCGCCTGCCGGCCTGCGTACCTTTGCCGCAGCTTCGCTCGCCGGCGCCATCAGCGTAATGATCGGTGGCAAAGGCCTGCTCGCGCTCGTAACCGCAGGAATCATCGTCCTGACTGCGATCGCCTATCTTCGATCCAGGAGCGATGACCCCGGTTTGACTTCTGAAACCGCACTCATCCTGACGGTTCTGCTTGGCGGACTGGCCACGCAGCGTCCCGTTTTGGCCGCAGGCGTTGCCGTCATCCTGGCCATCCTGCTTGCCTCGCGCGCGGCGATGCATCATTTCGTCCGTTCAGTGCTCAGCGATATCGAGGTCAAGGACGCCTTGATCTTTGCTGCGGCCACACTCGTCGTCTTACCCCTACTGCCCGATCAGCCGGTCGGGCCCTTTGGCGCGCTCAACCTGCGCGCAATCTGGATCATCGTCATCCTGGTGATGGCGATCGGCGCCGCCGGGCATGTTTCAATACGCCTGCTCGGCGCAAGAGGTGGCCTCGCAATCTCCGGCTTCGCCTCGGGCTTCGTTTCCAGTACAGCCACTATCGGCGCGATGGGAGCGCGGGCTCGCAAGGCGCCGGAGTTGCTCGGAGCCGCCACCGCCGGCGCAACGCTCTCGACCGTCGCAACGATCCTTCAGCTATTCGCGGTCCTCGCAGCAACCAGTCTGCCTGCGCTGCGAAGTCTGCTGATTCCGTTACTTTGCGCTTGTGCGGCGGCGGCGATCTATGGCGCGATCTTCACGGTCAAGGGCGTGCGGGAGACGGGCGTAGCCGAGGTGCAGCTCGGACGTGCTTTCAGCTTACCGTCGGCTTTGTTGCTGGCCTTGACGCTCTCTGGAGTTCTCCTGCTCTCCGCCAGCTTGCGGGAGGCGCTTGGAGAGATCGGCTTGGTGGTGAGCGCGGCTGCAGCCGGTATCGTCGACACGCATTCGCCCGCCGTGGCCGCAGCCACGCTCGCTGCCTCAGGCAAGATCAGCTCCGCGGATGCGGTGGCTCCGGTTCTGGCGGCGCTGTCCACAAATACGCTCAGCAAGATCGTCATTGGCTGGGTCAGCGGCGGGCGCTCCTTCGCGCTGCGGCTGATCCCCGGTCTCATTTTGGTCATCGCGGCGGCGTGGTCCGGCGCAATCCTGACCTGGTGAACGGCGCAGTCGGCCAGCTTCAACTGAACGCTTCTGGACTCGGAAGATTCGGCGGACCGAGCCGTGCAACGCCATGCCATGAAGCGTCGTCCCGCTGGGCAAACGAAGGTTGCCAGAGGGAGTAGGCTTCACGTCCGAGCCAGTCACTAAATGCTGCACCGATCCAGACTGGGACCAAGTCAATGGCGCCCGGTATGAGAACCGGATCGGCGACAACGCTTGGTAGCACGCCCCCGTTGCGGTCGACGCCCGATCGCCTTGCGTCAAATCAAGGCGCGTCAAGGTCCGGTCTTATATAAATCTTTCCCAGCGAGCCTCAGCTCAGGCATAAGAATTATGAAGAGCCGATTGCTTGGACGCGAAGTCCTGCCGTTTCTTGCTGCCTTTATTGCGTTGGCCGCTGCCGCACTCCTGCTCGATGCCTTCCTGCATTTGCTGGGCGCCGTGTGGGTCGGCCGTTACCTCGGTATTCCAGGCATCCTGCTGGTCATCGCGTCTTTCGGATACTCCCTGCGCAAGCGCCAATTGATCAAGATCAGTAAACCGCTCGTCCTGTTGCGCGTGCACGAGCGCATGGCTTGGTTCGGATCCCTTCTGATTCTGATCCATGCTGGCGTCCACCTCACAGCGGTCCTGGCGTGGCTTGCCACCATAGCGATGCTCGTCAATGTCGGAAGTGGCCTGACAGGCAAGTTCCTGCTGCAGCGGGGGCGCAAGCAACTTGAGGAATCCAGGCAAGACTTCCGTGAGCAGGGCTTGTCAGCAGCCGAGATCGACGATCTCATGTACTGGGACACTCTGACCTACACAGCGATCACAAACTGGCGCGTGGTTCACCGTCCGATCG
>JAJYAH010000366.1 GCA_021779635.1 Pseudomonadota bacterium
CGGGTTTTGCGAGCGGGGTCGCTCAGGGTCAGGAGTGCAAAAGTGGCAGGGCGGCAGCGGATAGACCGCGTCAGGCGCCAATATAATCAATGGGTTGCCAACCAGACGCTGGAAGATTATGCGCTGCGCTTTACAGCCAAGAGCGCGCGGCGCTGGTCCGCCGCCCGCGTCGCCAACACCGCTCTCGGTGCGATATCGTTCCTGGCGCTTGAGGCGATCGGCGGCACCATCACCCTCAATTACGGCGTCACCAACGCCACCGCGGCTATCCTCGTCGTCAGTGTCATTATCTTTTTCTGCGGTTTGCCGATTGCCTATCACGCCGCCAAATGCGGCATCGATATCGATCTTCTGACCCGCGGCGCCGGCTTCGGTTACATCGGCTCGACCATCACGTCGCTGATCTACGCATCCTTCACGTTCATTTTCTTTGCGATCGAGGCGGTCATCCTCGCCACTGCGCTCGAGATGTGCTTCGGCATCCCGCGCCCGATCGGCTATCTCGTCAGCGCGGTGGTGATCATTCCACTGGTTACCTACGGCATCACCCTGATCAGCCGCTTCCAGCTGTGGACGCAGCCGCTGTGGATCGTTCTTCACATCCTGCCGTTTGCGGCGATCGCCTACGCCAATCCGCATTCCTTTGCGGAGTGGACAAAATTTCCCGGCGAGCATGGCAACCCCAGCGGCCATCTCGATCTGTTGCTGTTCGGAACCGCGGCCTCGGTGGTGTTCGCGCTGGTGGCGCAGATCGGCGAACAGGTCGACTTCCTGCGCTTTCTTCCGCGCGACCGCCGCACCTCGAAGACCTCGTGGTGGATCGCCCTGGTCAGCGCCGGCCCCGGCTGGATCATTCTCGGCGCGCTCAAACTGTTAGCCGGATCGTTCCTGGCGTTCTTTGCACTGAGCCATGGCGTCTCCGCCGAACATGCCGCCGAACCGGCGCACATGTATCTCGAGGCATTTCGCTATGTGCTGTCGCAACCGGAACTCGCACTGGCGCTGACCGGCACGTTCGTGATCCTGTCGCAGGTGAAGATCAACGTCACCAACGCCTATGCCGGTTCGATCGCATGGTCGAATTTCTTTTCCCGCCTCACCCATAGCCATCCCGGCCGCGTGGTGTGGCTGGTCTTCAACGTGCTCGTGGCGTTGCTGCTGATGGAAATCGGCGTCTACAAGGCGCTCGAACAGACGCTGGCGCTCTATTCCAACGTCGCCATCGCCTGGGTCGGAGCGCTGGTCGCCGATCTCGTGATCAACAAACCATTCGGCCTGCGTCCGCAACACATGGAGTTCAAGCGCGCGCATCTCTATGACATCAATCCGGTCGGCGTCGGCGCCATGACCATCGCCACCATCGTCTCGATCAGCGCGTTCTACGGCCTGTTCGGACCGACGCCGAAGGCACTGGCCCCGTTCGTCGCGCTGATCGTGGCGTTCGTCACGGCGCCGCTGATCGCATATGCGACCGACGGCAAATACTACATCGCACGCAAGCCGAAGCGGAGCTGGCAGAATATCGAAGCGATCCAGTGCTGCATTTGCGAGCATACTTTCGAACCCGAGGACATGGCGTCGTGTCCGGCCTATGCCGGGCCGATTTGCTCGCTGTGCTGCTCGCTCGACGCGCGATGCCACGATCTTTGCAAGCCGCATGCGCGGATCCAGGCGCAGGTCTCTGACACCCTCGGCAAGCTGCTGCCGACGCCGATCTACGCGCGGATCAATTCGCAACTCGGACACTATATCGGCGTCTTCGCGGTTTCGGCGGGGCTGGTCGGGCTGACGCTCGGCCTGATCTATCTGCAGACATCGGCGACGATTCGTGTCGACAATCTGCAGCTATCCGACGTGCTCTGGAAGGTATTCTTCGCGCTCACGATCATCATCGGCGTGGTCGCGTGGCTGTTCGTGCTGGCGCAGCAAAGCCGTCGCGCGGCGGAGGCCGAAACCAGGCGCCAGACCGCGCTGTTGATACAGGAAATCGACGCGCACAAGCGAACCGACGCCGAGCTGCAGCGCGCCAAGGAGGTCGCCGAATCGGCCAATCTCGCCAAGAGCCGATATGTCGTCGGACTAAGCCATGAACTGCGCTCGCCGCTGAACGCCATCAGCGGCTACGCCCAGTTGCTGGAGCAGGATTCAAGCCTGCTTCCGAAGCCGCGCGATCAGGTGCGCGTGGTACGCCGCAGTGCCGATCATCTGTCGGGGCTGATCGATGGCATTCTCGATATCTCGAAAATCGAGGCCGGCCGGCTGTATCTGTCGCGGGACGAGGTCCGTCTGAGCGAATTCCTCGATCAACTGGTCGGAATGTTCCGCCTGCAGGCAGCCGCCAAGGGCATCGATTTCGTTTTCAAGCGGCCGACGGTGCTGCCCTATGTGGTGTTCGCCGACGAAAAGCGTCTGCGCCAGATCCTGATCAACCTGTTGTCGAACGCCATCAAATTCACGCAAGCCGGCTGCGTCCAGTTTATCGTCCACTATCGCAGCCCGGTCGCTGAATTCGAAGTAACCGACACGGGTCCCGGGATTCAGGCAACCGATCTTGAACGCATCTTTGCACCGTTCGAGCGCGGCGCATTGGGCGTCTCACAGCCGCAAACCGGCACCGGTCTGGGCCTGACCATCAGCAGATTGCTGGCGGGCGTGATGGGCGGCGACATCCAGGTCACCAGCACCGTCGGAACGGGCAGCACTTTCCGGGTGAAGATCCTGCTGTCGGAGGTCACCAATCCGACGCGGATTGCGCCGGTCGATGCGCCGGTCTTCGGCTACCATGGCCCGCGCAAAACAATCCTCATAACCGACGACGATCCCGTGCATCGCGATCTGCTGCGCGAAGTGCTGACGCCGCTGGGCTTCATCCTGCTAAGCGCGCCGGACGGACCTGGCTGTCTCGCTCTCGCCCAGCATTGCCGGCCCGATCTGTTTCTGCTCGATATCTCGATGTCCGGCATGGACGGATGGACCGTCGCGGAAACACTGCGCTCGACCGGCCACCATCACGCCCGCATCCTGATGGTTTCGGCAAGCGCGCTGGAGGCGCACGGAGCGCCGCTCGCACAGCCGTTTCATGACGGCTATCTGATGAAGCCGATCGATATTCCAAAGCTGCTGGAGTTGATCCGCCAGCTGCTCAAGATCGAATGGCAATACGAAACCGATCAGGTCGCGGTCCCGCAATGGAAGCCGGAAACGGGCTCGCGGCCGCATTTCAAGCATATTGAGGAACTCATCAGTCTTGGACAGATGGGATATATTCGCGCGATCCAGATCAAACTCGATGAAATAGGAGCCGATTATCCCGAACATGCCGAATTCGTCTCACAAATGCGCTTTCTGATCGACCGCTTCGATCTCGATCAGTTCATGGCAACCCTGAAAACCCTGCACAGCTATGACCACTGAATCCAAAAAGCGCGACGTCGCTCTTGTCGTCGATGACTCGCCGGAGACGCTGCGCCTGCTGACCGACGCGCTTGATGGCGCCGGCATGACGGTGATGGTCGCCATGGACGGCGCCGCCGCGCTGCGCATCGTCGATCAGATCACGCCGGACATCATTCTGCTCGACGCCGTGATGCCCGGCATGGATGGCTTCGAAACCTGCCAGCGCCTCAAACGTGACGCGGGGCTGAGCAACGTGCCGGTCATCTTCATGACGGGGCTGGCGGAGACCGAACACATCGTACGCGGCCTGGAAGCCGGCGGCGTCGATTACGTGACCAAGCCCATTGTGATCGAGGAGATGCTGGCGCGGATTCGTGTTCATCTGGCCAATGCCAGGTTGACCCAGAGCGCTCGCGCGGCACTCGATGTGTCCGGGCGATTTCTGCTCGCCGTCAGCCGGCAGGGCAAGATCATGTGGTCAACGCCGCAGGCGCAGAAATTATTGTCGGACAATCTCACCGCCGGAGCCGAAGATGAACTGGTGCTGCCGGACGCCATGCTGCAATGGCTTGAACAGGCCCAAAAGGTCAAGGCCGGGTCCAAAACTCCGGCGATGGCGTCATTTCCCAACAATGAGCAGCTTCGGCTGCAATATATGGGCAAGCTAGGTCCGAATGAATTTCTGCTGCGGCTGGCAAAGGATTCCAGTACCAATATGCCGGCAGAGTTCAGCAGTGAACTCGGACTGACCACCCGCGAGGGCGAAGTTCTTTCGTGGCTGTCGAAAGGCAAGACCAACCGCGACATCGCCCAGATCCTCGGTCTCAGCCCAAGGACGGTAGACAAGCATCTGGAGCAGATCTACGCCAAGCTGGGTGTCGAGAATCGCACCGCCGCCGCCGCAATAGCTACCAACGCGACCCGGCGCAATTCATGAGCTCGCATCATTCGTCGTTCGAGACGGCGTTGTCCGCGATCGGGGCGCCGCTCTTCGCGCGTCGAGCGCGCCGCTGATCCGCCGCCTCAGGCCGCTGTCTCGAGATTGAGCTGACGGACGATCATCAATTCCAGCGTCCTGATCGACTGGAAATTTTCCGGCGTTATCTCGGGCTGCGGTATAGTGAAATCGAACTCGGCTTCGACACCAAGCATCAGATTGACCATATCCATCGAGGTCAAACCGACATCCACCAGTCGCGATTCCGGATCAACCTGCATGGCAATTGAGTTCTGCTTGAGGATCGCCTCGACGAGAGCGAGGATCCGACCCTGAACGTCGTCGGCGCCAACGGCTTGCATGCGCAACTTTCCATTTGTCATCGTGCAACTACGCGCACGATACCGAACTGAGCATTGAACGTCATATTTAGCGCCGGCGTCGTTTGAAAGGAAGCTAATCTCGTTTTACGCAAAGCTTCATTCTGTTCTTAACGCTAACGATGATTGCGCCATGGTTTACGCGGTATCTAAAATTGATGGATATCGGAATACCGCAGATTAACTGTGAACATTGAAATGAAAAGCATTTACGTTGATTTTCATCGACGCATTTTAATTAAATCCCTAGCCTCGAAGCTCAATCAAAAGCAGTTGAGCGATCGGTTGCGATGTTTGTGCAACTTTATCTCGTACCGGCAAACTCTCGAGGTCATCGGCCATGAACGTGCAAGAAGCCAGGTTCCGTAGCTCTGCGGCGGACGAAGCCAGCGATCAATTCCTTCTCGATCAAAGCTCCTCCTTGGTCCAGCGCACCGCGGCGGTCGCCGCTGCAGCGGCGGCGGATGCCGAGGACGTTGATCGCCACGCCCGTTTCCCGAAGGCGGCTATCGACGCCGCACGCGAGCATAAACTTCTGGGAATCCAGATTCCGACCGAGTTTGGCGGATACGGCGCATCAATCTTTGATGTCTCCGACACGTGCTACACACTCGGCCGCGCCTGCGCCTCCACGGCCATGATATTTGCAATGCATCAGACCAAGGTTGCTTGCCTGGTCCGACATGGCACCGGCAGCACCTGGCACGAAATGCTGATGCGCCGCGTCGCGGCCGAACAGTTGTTGCTCGCCTCATCGACGACCGAAGGACAGAACGGCGGCAACATCCGCTTCAGCGCCGCCGCGGTAGAGCGCGCCGGCGCCGAGATCTCGCTGGTGCGGAACGCCACGGTGATTTCCTACGGCGCAGAAGCCGACGGCATTGTCACGATCGCGCGGCGCGCCAACGACGCCGCCGGGTCCGATCAAGTGCTGGTGGCCTTTACCAAAGACAACTACACGCTGGAGCCCAGCCTCGAGTGGGAAACGCTCGGCATGCGCGGAACCTGCAGTTCGGGTTTTGAGCTGAAAGCGACCGGTTCGGCCGAGCAGATCTTTCCGGAAGCCTACGAGAAAATCCATGCCCAGACGATGACGCCTGTCGCCCACCTGTGCTGGTCTTCGGTCTGGGCCGGGATCGCCGCAGCCTCCGTCGAACGCGCCCAGCTATTCATCCGCAAGGCTGCGCGCGGATCGGGCGGCCAGATGCCTCCCGGCGCCGCGCACTTTACCGCGGCGAAGATGACGCTGACGAAACTGCGCGCCATGATTACGTCGAGCCTGGATACCTATGCGGCCCATGAACATGACGAGCGCGCGTTGAGTTCGCTCGACTTCCAGTCCTCGATCAATCTGCTCAAGGTGGAAGCCTCCGAGCTTGCGGTCGCCACCGTCATGAGCGCGATGCGCGCCTGCGGCCTGTCCGGATACCGCAACGACGGCGATTTCAGCGTTGGCCGGCACCTCCGTGACGCCCTTTCGGCGCCCTTGATGATCAATAACGATCGGATCCTGACCAACATCGCAACCGCAAGCCTGATGAGCGGTGTGCCGGCCAGCCTGCGCGATTAGGCGAAACGGCCCCTTCGACAAGCAATGGAAGCATGAACATGAATGTAGCCATACGAACATCCACATCGGAGGTCACGTCGCTGCCGGTAGACCCGCTGGATCACCTCGCCGGCGCCCTGTTCCACAAAATGGGTACCGACGGCGTTTATGCCAGAACCGCGCTCTACGAGGACATGGTTGAACGCCTCGCCGCGCTGATCACGCGGCATCGCGAACCCGACACCGAGGTGATGCGCTTTCCGCCGGTGATGAACCGCGGGCAGCTGGAGAAATCCGGTTATCTGAAAAGCTTTCCCAACCTGCTTGGCTGTGTCTGCGGTCTGCACGGAACGGAGCGTGAGATCCATTCCGCCGTCAGCCGCTTCGATGCCGGCGGCGACTGGACGACATCGCTCTCCCCAGCCGACCTCGTGCTCTCGCCGGCGGCCTGCTATCCGGTCTATCCTATTGCGGCGAGCCGTGGTCCCCTGCCCGCCGGCGGCTTGCGCTTTGACGTTGCGGCCGACTGCTTCCGCCGCGAGCCATCCCGCCATCTCGACCGGCTGCAGTCCTTCCGGATGCGCGAATATGTCTGCATCGGAAGCCCCGATGACGTGTCCGGTTTCCGCGAACGCTGGATGGTGCGTGCCCAGGCGATTGCGCGCGATCTCGGCCTGACTTTCAAGGTCGATTACGCCAGCG
>JAJYAH010000367.1 GCA_021779635.1 Pseudomonadota bacterium
AGATAAGCATAGATTGTTTGAATGGCTCAAACCAGTCCGCCTTATGGCCGGGGGGGACGTCGGCCTTGCAATCATTTACATCCACTCGGACCACATTGATGCACATCGACAGGTAAAGAAGCGCCATCGAGCGCGCATTTGCCCAATCTACGAGTAAGTCGTCGGTAGCATCTTTGTTCTCATGAATTATACGAGCTAGGTCGCTGTTGTATTGCGCGCAGTACCTTATGTGACGATGAAGCTCGCCTGAAACGTATGACATCCTGACCCCTGGTTGCCGCTGCAAATGCGGCTTTTCCTCGGGTTTCAAGCAAAGGACCATCCAATCGGCATATCCAACAACATACGCCGCTAATTTCTCGCGGCATTTGAGCAAGGAATTTTCTGCGCGGAGTATTTCCGATACGCTCTCATGCATTTCTTGCGTAAGGTTCTTCTGAAATTCCACCGAATGGCTTCTGAGAATTGATTGATCCAGCGCCTCACTCGTAAGCTTATCCAAAAACTCTCGTACCACAGACGCTTGCCAAGGCTCGTCTGCTGGATAACCCGGTAGCGGCCCGCCCCTCCTGTAGAGATAGTGCTGCTTCCGATATTCTGATGAACTAAGCCAAAAAATGGTCGCAAGACCGCCGGGCGATCCAAGACAAACGATTGTTCCGATGACTGCTACCGACCATCGCCAAATAGGATCGTCGATGCTCATCGCGATCCCCCAAACCGCCGCGAGAAACAGGGAGATCGAAAGCATCACGGACCAGATCGGAGCTGTGCCTTTAGCGAGGTTTTGATTCTTCCACCACATTTCGCCACTCAGGATCGTTTCGCTTTCTCTGCTGCGCAGCCGCTCGATTTCCTCGAATGCGCGCTGCACGATACCGCTGCCGACATCTGACATGGAGTCCTTTCGGGCGTCGTTCGCACTGGGTGCGTTTTCTCACCGAGCCTTCGCCAGTCAAGGGGCGCGCCCGCTACGCGGCGGCGAAGCCGCCCTTGACTGGCGAAGGCTCGGCGAGTCTTTGGCATCCATTGCGATCGACGCCCAAATCCCGTCCGGCGACGCTTTTCTTGCGCGTATTACATCTAACCATATGATATATATAGATTATTTCTGCGCAATTTTGAACGGCGTGGATGAGAATCGAGGATTCAACGCGGTTTTTGTACCTGCCCAACCGAAGTTCGGATTGTCGAGTGATTTCAATGATCGCGAAGGACTCGTTTCAATTTCTCCTAAGTCATTCGAATCCTTGAAATATTTTGATTGAGGGTTGAATTCCCTCGTGCTCGTTTGCATCCCCTTGAAAGGAGCAAACGATGACTATGACTACGATCCAAGTGAAAATCCCGACCCAGACGGCTGCTCTGGTGCAGCAGTACGTGGACGAAGCGCGCCACCTCGATGGCTCGCGCCTGACCGTCGAGGCGCTCGTCGAAATGTTGCTGGACGATGTTGCCCTCGTGGTGAGGCGCCCGGGCTGCTGGGAGGCCGCTGCCATGGACGGGCTGCTCTAGTCGCACGGTTACCAGGACGGGGCTGTCTAATGTCCGGCCTCAAGGGTTTCCTGAAGCGCTGGCTGGTCGATACGCGCGATCCGATCTGGTTGCTGGGTATCATCCTCGTGACCTTCGCGGCCACGCACAAACCGCCGGAGTCCGACGCGGCGCTCATCAAGGTCGATGACCGCAACTTCTTCGAGTGCGCGGACAGCGGTTGCTGGTGGATGGTCCGGGCCGACATGCCGTGGGCCGATCTCGCGCAGCGGATCGGAGCCGACCCCGTCAAGCTGAAGACCGACAACCCGCAAGTCAGCCACGACGTGGTGGAGGCCGGCCAGCTCATCCGTCTGCGCGGCTCGTCAAAGGCTGCTCGCTAAGAGGTGCCCACCTTGAGTGGGCAATCTTTCACGAACAAATCCCGCCGCCGCCGCACTTCCTCGCATTCGCCGCGACCTGACCAAGCCCGTTCCACGAGTGTTTCACGGACTTGGTCAGGTCGCTCTCGGGGCGGGCGGCGGCGGCGGGATCATCGAGATGAGTAAGGGATTCGAGATGAAGGTTACAGAGCGAGATATTGCGCTGCTGCTGTGGATCAACGGATTCGGTTTCGTGACTGTTTCGCAGATCGCAAAGTGGATGGGTGGCGTAGATTTCAGTACGGCAGCCAGGCGGGTTCGGCTGTTGATCGAGGCCGGTTTGTTGCGGCGCATCAAATCGCAAATCCTGAGCGCAACTCCCATCATTCTTACGGCGAAAGGGGCGCTGGTGGCGGGCGACGGTTTGCCTCCGCTCAAGGGCATTCGGGCTGGCGAATTTCGCCATGACGCGCTTCTCGTCGATGTAGCGCGCGGTCTGATTACCAAATTCCCGGGCTCGTCGTTCGAGCCTGTGCGACGGATTCGTTATTCCAGCGGCGCCACCGAAGTAAAGCACCTGCCGGACGGCTACCTACGTCACGGCGGTGACCGCTTCATCGTCGAATTGGAGTTGGCGGTCAAATCGCGCCGCCGTCTGGCGGCAATCATGGCTGAACACACCGCCGACCTCGGCGCCAAGGAGGTCTGGTACGTCACCGACTCCGCCATGGTTGCCCGCGCGGTTTCCCGTGCGAGCACCGGTCTCGACCACGTCAGGATCGTTCGGCTCAGCAAGACAGCCTCAAACGAAACATCCAAGGAGCACGTGTGATGACGGACCAGACAGGAAACCGGCCGGTGGATGCACCGACGTTTGCACTGACCGCGGCCGTTCTCGTCGTGGCAATTTCAGCCATTACCTTGGCGTTGACCGGCATCGGGTTGGCCTCGGCTCTGGTCGCCATCGGCATCTGTCGCTTTTTCGGCCGACCGCATCTGGCATTTGGCCTCCTCGCCATTGCCACGGCGCTGCTGGCGTTCTCCCTATCGCAAAGCCCCTATCCGAACGTCTGGATGATCGCGTTTCCGGCCTATTGGGCTACGCTGGCCCGCGGCACTTTCCCGGCGGTCACCGCGTTGATTTGGCTGGATCCCACCGAATTGGCTTTCGACAGGCTGGCGCTCATCGCGGTCGGCATGATGGCTGGGGGAGCGTTTGAGTTGGTCGCCCATGGCCGGCGAAACTCCCGCCTGACGATCCTGCAACGGAACGGAGGCACGCCCCCCGTCAGACGCGCGCCGATTGCCCACATTTGCGCTTGGCTCGCGCCGCGCATGCCGGCGTCGTTCCGCCGAAATTACACCCTGATTGGTTCGCATCTGGCCGTCGGATTTTGGCTCTGGTTTAGCGACGCAGACGCCAACCACCATGTGGGGATTTCCGGTTCGACCGGAAAGGGCAAGACCGTCGTCGTCTCGAATTTCGTTGAAGCAAGCATACGCCGAGGCCAACCGTCGGTTTTCGTCGATGGCAAGGGCGATGAAGAATTCGCGGAGCGCGTTCGCAAATTTGCGACGGGGCAAGGACGCCCCGTCTACATCTTCAACACCCTCAACCTTCAGAATAGCTGCGCTTACAATCCATTGGCATACGGGGATTACACGGCAAGAGCTGATCGCATCATGAAGTTGCGCGAGTGGACGGAGCCACACTATGAGTCCCTTGCCAAGGCGTTTTTGCAGACGGCCTTCAAGGCGCTTGAGTTCGAAAATCGCTCCGTCGATCTCGTGCAGTTGGCAGACGTGCTCTCGGTCAACGCCCTGCTGAGGATTGTCGGAAGACGGGGCTTTTCCGACCCAAAGCGACAGGCTCTTGTCAAGGAAATCAACGAACATGCCGCTGCGGAAAAAAATGCGATCGACGGCTTGCGGGCGGACATCCGCTTCCTGACGAACAGTTCTCTCGGGGTCCTGTTCGATACCGAGCGAGCCCGGCGCGAAGGCCGCCAAGTTTTGAACCTCGCAGATGCGAGGCGGGAGGGAGCCGTCGTCTATTTCGTGCTGCCCCCCTTGATGTTTCAAAACGCCGCCAAGGTCATCGGCCAATTGGTCATCAATGACCTCAAAGCGGTTGCTACCTCCTCTCGCTCGATCTGGAAGCTGTTTTTCGACGAATTCAGCGTGTTCTCATCCGCCAATGTCTTGAATCTTGTCAATATGGGCAGGACCTTTGGCGTTTGCGGCGTTTTGTCGACGCAAAGTCTCGCGGACTTCGACGCCGGCGCGCCCGAACTAGGTTCGGCTTTTGGACGCCAAGTCAGAGCCAGCATCAATACGATGATCTGTTTTCAGACGAACGACCCGGACGACGCAGACGTACTCGGGCGGTGGGTGGGTACGATTCCGGACATCGAATTGACGGCCCAATTACAGGGAGATACGGCCTTCACCGGCCTCGCTTCCGCCCGCGCCACGCGGCAGTTCAGGGTGCATCCCGACGACCTCAAAAATCTTCCAAAGGGGCGAGCGTACGTCGTCAATAAGAACAACGGGACAGCGGCGCTGATCGCGGTCAGAAAAGGCGCCATCTGAGAAAATGCAATTTCTTCAACGGCCGACGTTCGAACCAGTGGGCAAGTAACTGGTCGGCTTGCGCCCACGTTCTGACATTCCGCGGGTCGAGAAGTTACCCTTGGACCCCAAGGCCTATAGGCGATCCGTTGTCGTCGGCGTGCACGGCCACCAGCGCGCATCACCTACCAGTCGGACACCTTCGCTTGCGCGAGCGTCGCGCACATCTGGGGAGGCTCTAAGCGGCTCTGGAGGCCCCTCCAGGGAGCGGCCCCTGATCGGCGCCATCGAGATCAGGTCGGCAAAGCCGTCATACAGAGAATCTTAGGCCCCGCTCTTGACCCTCATTTGAGTCCGGATGACCGTTATTCCGTCACCGCTCCCGTTCCGGGAAGCGATGGCCGCACGAGGGCAGGCGGGCATCCATACCCGTACTGCCGATGGTCATCCCTCGCAGCGTAAGGCCATCGGCAGTACGGGTCCCCTACGTGTCAGGTGAAGGCAAAGCAACAAAGGCCACCGTCGGCCTGTGCTTTCCCGGCACGAACGGCGGGACGACTGCCGAGGCGCACGGAAACCGGTGCGACCTCTGCGGCAACAAAGGCCAACCCGAGTAGCAAAGGGCTGGAAAAGGCCGATCAAGAAACGGCACTGTCCATTCCGGTCACGGAGGTGGAAGTGGACTTGCTGCTGCATTGGGTCGGCGACATACTTGCGGACCTCATGCGACCGGATACGGACGGGTAATCCATTCACCCGTCCGTAGCCGACTGGAAGGAGACGATGGCAAGCCAGGACAATCCGCGGGCGGAGCGTGCGATCGGGTACGCACGCGTCAGCACCCGAAGACAGGCGGCTCATACCACCTCACTCAGTGAGCAGTCCGAGAAAATTCAGACCTTCTGCGAGACGCGGAATCGCGAGCTGGTAGAGATTTTCGTCGATAAAGGCCTGTCGGGACGCACCGATCAACGCGCAAAATTCAAGGAAATGATCGCCTTCGCGTGCGACCCGAAAAACTGTATTCGGGAAGTCATCGTCTACAATTTTAGCCGGTACTTCAGAAATGCCCGAATGTACCTGCACTATAAGGACATGCTGAAAGCCGCTGGCGTCAAGCTCCTGTCTGCGACACAGGAAATTCCCGACGGCGCGGCCGGCGAATTGCTTGAGACCATCTTGGCGGCTTTCGATGGTCATGCCTCCGAAGTCAATGCGGAGGTGGTGCGCGACGTGATGCTGGCGAACGCCGAGGAAGGATATTTCAACGGGTCAAGCCCTCCCTACGGGCACAAGACCGAGGTCGTCGCGGTCCTGCGAAAGAAGGAAAAGAAGAAGCTCGTCAAGGATGATGATGAGGCTGCCGTCGTATGCCTCATCTTCCGGCTCGCACTGGGTAGGCAGGAAGGTCTGCCGCCGATGGGCATCAAAGCAATCGCCACCCACCTGAATAACAACGGCTACCGGCGCAGAGGGAAGCTCTTCTACACGGCGAGTATCGAGCACATTCTGAAATCAGAATCGTGTATCGGCGTCCACTATTTCAATCGCGTTGACAGTCGAACGCGCAAAACAAGACCCCAATCGGAATGGGTCAAGTATGAAATACCTGCCATCATTGATATCGATACTTTCATTGCCACCCAACATGCGCTGAAGTCTCGCCGGCCCTCTGAAACTCCAGCCCGGATCACGAACGGCCCGACGCTGTTGGCCGGCATCGTTGTTTGCGAAAACTGCGGCGGCGGAATGCAACTGCGGACCGGCAAGAGCGGCCAGTATCGCTATCTCACCTGCGCCAACCAAGCCAATAAGGGCAAAATTGCCTGCAAGGGGCAGTCGATCCGAATGGATAAGGCTGACGAGTTGGTCTTGGATGCTGTCAGCGAGAAGGTCCTTGAACCCAATCGGCTGTCCTCGTTGGTGGCCCAAATGGCCGCGAAGGCGGCCGGCAAGGGTGACCAAATTGCAACCGAGGTCACCCACCACCGAAAATCGCTGGAAGATGCGACCAAGCGTCTGGCGAGACTCTACACCGCCATTGAAGACGGCTTTGCCGACCACAACGACCCCATGTTGCGCGAACGGGTCGATGCCCTCCGCCTCCAGCGCATCGAGCATGAAACCGCCATCGCTCAGCTTGGACGCCGCAAGTCAATCAACCCCATCGTGTTGGACCCGGCCAAACTTGGCCAGTTTTCCGATGCGATCAGGTCGCGCCTGCGCAGCGCCGATCCAGCCTTTCGTCGCCAGTGGCTTCGTCTCTTCGTTGCCGAGGTTTGCATCGGACCGCAGCAAATCCGCATCACGGGGCCGAACGACGCGATTTGTGATCTCATCGAGCGTCACGACAAGATGGGCGCCATGGTGCCCAACTTTGACCGAGAATGGCGCGCCCGGAACGATTCGAACGTCCGACCCTCAGATTCGTAGTCTGATGCTCTATCCAGCTGAGCTACGGGCGCGTTTTCGCAAAATCATCGGACCCACGCAAGGTCCGCCAATGGCCGCTGCAAAACCGGTTTGCAGGTCGCGA
>JAJYAH010000368.1 GCA_021779635.1 Pseudomonadota bacterium
CATCCGTGGCCACGCCTACGATGCGCTGGTGGGTCTTGCCGGTTGCGACAAGTCGCTGCCGGGGATGATGATGGCGATGGTCCGGCTCAACGTGCCGTCGATCTTCATCTATGGCGGTTCGATCCTGCCCGGCAATTTCCGCGGCCAGCAGGTCACGGTGCAGGATATGTTCGAGGCCGTCGGCAAGCATTCGGTCGGCGAGATGTCCGACGCCGACCTCGACGAAATCGAGCGGGTGGCGTGTCCGTCCGCCGGCGCGTGCGGCGCACAATTCACCGCCAACACGATGGCGACGGTATCCGAGGCCATTGGTCTTGCGCTGCCGTATTCGGCCGGCGCGCCCGCGCCTTACGAGATCCGCGACGCGTTCTGCATGACCGCGGGCGAGAAGATCATGGAGTTGATCGCGGCCAATATCCGGCCGCGCGACATCGTCACGCGCCGGTCGCTGGAAAACGCGGCGGCTGTCGTCGCCGCCTCCGGCGGCTCCACGAATGCTGCACTGCACCTACCGGCGATCGCGCATGAATGCGGCATCAAGTTCGATTTGTTCGATGTTGCTGAAATCTTCAAAAAGACTCCGTATGTCGCGGATTTGAAACCCGGTGGCCGTTATGTCGCCAAAGACATGTTCGAGGTTGGCGGTATACCGCTTCTGATGAAGACGCTGCTCGACAACGGCCATTTGCATGGCGACTGCTTGACGGTCACCGGCCGGACGATCGCCGAAAACCTCAAAAGCGTAAAATGGAATCCGCACCAGGATGTGGTGCGGTCCGCCGACAAGCCGATCACCGTCACCGGCGGTGTGGTCGGGTTGAAGGGGAATCTTGCGCCCGAGGGCGCGATCGTGAAGGTCGCGGGAATGTCGAAGCTGAAATTTACCGGACCTGCCCGCTGCTTCGATCGCGAAGAGGATGCCTTCGAGGCCGTCCAGCAAAAGACCTACAAGGAAGGCGAGGTCATCGTGATCCGCTATGAGGGACCGCGCGGCGGTCCCGGGATGCGCGAGATGCTCTCGACCACGGCAGCCCTGACCGGCCAGGGCATGGGCGGCAAGATCGCCCTCATCACCGACGGCCGGTTCTCAGGTGCGACCCGTGGCTTCTGTATCGGCCATGTCGGCCCGGAAGCGGCCGTGGGCGGCCCGATCGCGCTGCTGCGGGACGGCGACATCATCGAAATCGACGCCGAGGTCGGCACACTTAACGTAAAGTTGACCGACGCGGAGCTGGCCGAACGTAAGACCAAATGGAAGGTACGCGCGACCAATCATACATCAGGTGCGCTGTGGAAATATGCCCAGCAGGTTGGGCCGGCGGTGGATGGCGCCGTGACTCATCCGGGCGGGGCGCACGAGAAACAGTGTTATGCGGATATCTGAGCGTATCATTTTTGCGTTGATTTTAGGGACCACGTCGGTAGCGGTCCCGGCATCGGCTTTTGATGGCGCGCCGGCCAACCAGGATGCGACGATTCCGATGGTTGCGGCCCAGCCCGGCGCCGCCGCAGCAGCAGCCATAAAGAAGGCGGTGCCGACGTCGACGCCGGATACCTCGTTGACCTCGCTGCAATATGCCGCCGAAGGCGGTCATCCCATCGCGCAATGGAAATTGGGGCGAATGTACGCCAATGGCGACGGCGTCACCCAGGACGATCTGCGCGCCTTCGAATATTTCAGCCGCATCGCCAACGCCCATGCCGAAGACAGCCCGTCCGCCCCGCAGTCGGCAATCGTCGCCAATGCCTTTGTCGCGCTGGGGCGATATTACCTCAACGGCATTCCGAACTCGAAGATCAAGTCGGATCCGGAGCGGGCGCGGGAGATGTTCTCCTACGCGGCCTCGTATTTCGGCAATGCCGACGCGCAATATGATCTCGCCCGGCTCTACCTCAAGGGCGTCGGCACGTCGCGGGACGACTTCCGCTATGGCGCGCGCTGGCTCGGGCTTGCCGCCCAGAAGGGCCAGCACGAGGCGCAGGCCTTGCTCGGCCAGATGCTGTTCAACGGCGACCAACTGCCGCGTCAGGCGGCCCGCGGGCTGATGTGGCTGACACTGGCGCGGGACAGCGCCTCGCCGGACGAAACCTGGATCAAGGACAGCTACAACAAGGCCATCAGCAAGGCATCCGAGGATGACCGCGCGATGGCGCTGCAGATGCTCGAGCACTGGGTGCAGGGCCGCAGGGACTGATTCCCGGGTAGACGCGAGAAACCTGGTGAATGCGTCTGAGGACCGCTGATGCCTGATCGTGATTCCGGGAATCACGAAAATGTGGCAATTGCCGTCAGTGCGGCGGAGGCTTCTTGGGCGGCGGGGGTTTCGCCGCTGCAGGCCGCGGCGCCGGAGGCCGTGCAGCGACAGGATGCGGCGGCGGGGCAGGTCGTGCGGCGACAGGATGCGGCGGCGCGGCAGCGGGACGAGGTGCCGGTTTCATCGCCGCGTTTGTGGCGGGCGTTGGGGGCTTCAGAGCTGGGGTTTTAGGTGGGGACACGGCCGCGAGCGGCTTCGGCGGCGTACGGGCCGGTTTGGGTGGAATTCCGGTCGCTGTCGCAGGACGGGTTGTTTCAATCGGCTGCCTTTTTTCCAGCGCCGCAGCACCGGCCGGAGCCGCGCCCGCCGGAGCGGCGGCGTTCGGCCTTGCTTGCGTTGCGGGTACAACAGTGTTGCCTGCCTTTGCGGGCACGACACCCTTGCCTTCGAATTCGCCGGGCTTGGAAGTCGCCGCGATCGCCGGGCTGCCGTGGTTCACGGAGGCGAGAAGCGCCCTGTTGGTGCTCGCCGCATGCTGGTGCTGGGTTTGCAGCGGCGTGGCCGGCACGTGTTTTTCGTGCGCCACGGCTTGCTGCTGCGGCGTCGGCCTCGCGGTGGTTCCGCCAGCGCCTCCGTTGAAGCTCGCCCGCGTTGCGGTGTTATGGGTGATGACGGTCTTGCTGTAGACATTGGTAATCGTGACGCCGCCGAAATTATTGACGGTTCGATTGTAGGCGAACACGCCGTTGTTCCAGTATCCGCCCTCGTAGCCGTCGCCACCGTAGCCATAGCCATAATCGACGCCGCCGTAGAAACCGACTTGCGGTCCCCAATAACCCTCATTCCAACCGTAGTTGCCGTCTTGCCAACCCCAATAACCCGGCGTCCAAAGCAGGCCGACGGAAGGCGGTTCTACCCAGGTGCCAGGAACCCAATAATATCCGTCCGGGCCGTAGGCCCAGTAGCCCGGCGTCCAGATGTAGCCGGGCTCCGGAATGGCGGGCTGCTCATAAACCGGCAACTCCGGCGGAGCGACCGTAATGACCAGGTCTTGAGCGCGGGAAACAATCGGCAGCGCCATCACGACCAGCGCGGACAAAAGCCAACCCATGGACCAGTAACGTCGCATGTTTTTTACCCCAGCGTCAGCCTTTGCGGCACAAGCTCTCGACTCAATGACGCGATATTAAGGCGCAAGCGCCTATCCGTCACCCCGGATGAGCACAAGTATCATGCCGCCGGCAGATCCAGATCGATCCAGACCGGCACGTGGTCCGACGGCTTTTCCCAGGCCCGCACGTAACTGTCGATTCCGACGTCGATGAGCCGGTCGCTGGCCTGCGGTGACAACAGCAGATGATCGATGCGCAGGCCGTGGTTTTTCTGCCAGGCGCCGGCCTGATAATCCCAGAAAGTGTATTGGCCGGGCGCGTCGGTGACGGCGCGCAGCGCATCGGTCAGTCCGAGGCCGAGCAGCGTTTGAAAGCTTTCGCGGGTGGTGGGCCGGAACAGGGCATCGTTGACCCAGGCTGCCGGATTGTAGACGTCGTTCGTCGCGGGAATGACGTTGAAATCTCCCGCCAGCACCAGCGGTTCTTCGGTCTTAAGTCGCTCCTTTGAATATTCAAGAAGCCGCGACATCCATTTGAGTTTGTAGGGATATTTTTCAGTTTCGGGCGGGTTTCCGTTAGGTAGATAGAGGCAGGCGACCCGCAGTACGCCGTGCTTCAGCGTGACGACGCCCTCCAGAAACCGGGCATGGATATCGTCGTCGTCGCCGCCAAGCCGTGGCCGGGTTTCGTCGAACGGCAGTTTTGACAGCAGCGCGACGCCATTGAAGGTCTTCTGACCGTGGGTGACCACATTGTAGCCGAGCGCCTCGATAGCCTCCCGCGGAAAAGCCTCATCGACGCATTTGATTTCCTGCAGGCAGACGATGTCGGGCGAACAGTCCTTCAGCCAGGTCAGCAGATGATCGACTCGCTGCCGGATGGAATTGACGTTCCACGTCGCAATGCGCATCAGGGATAAAAATCTCTCAGATCGAAAAGCTGGTGCCGCAGCCGCAAGACGCGGTGGCGTTCGGGTTAACCACGCGGAACGACGCGCCGATCAGGTCGTCGACGAAATCCACCTCGGATCCGGCCAGGAACGGCACCGAGGCGGGGTCGACCAGTACCACCGCGCTGTCGCGCGCGATCACCAGGTCGTCCTCGGCCTGCGCGCGTTCCACGTCGAACTTGTATTGGAAGCCCGAGCAGCCGCCGCCCTCGACGCTGATACGGAGCATGGCGCCATCGCCTTCGGTCTTGAGGATCTCCCCAATGCGGCGGGCTGCCCGCTCGCTGATGGTGACGGCTGTAGTCATGACGCGTCTCCGATGACCGGCTCCCTGCCAAATTATCTGGTATCCGGTGCCCAGCATAGTTAAGTGCGCCGAGCGTCGGAATCAAACCTTAAGGGGATAATACACCGTGTCGGTCGGAATGGCTGCTCCTCGCTCGGCCTATGCCTGCGACCCCGACCGCAGCCGCGGGCGGCTGTTCGCCGAGCCTCCGAGCAGGACCCGCAGCCCGTTTCGGCGCGATTGCGACCGGGTGATTCATTCCACCGCGTTTCGCCGCTTGAAGCACAAAACCCAGGTATTCGTGTTCCATGAAGGCGATCATTACCGCACCCGGCTGACACACACGCTCGAAGTCGCGCAGATCGCCCGCGCACTGGCCCGGCAACTCGGTCTCGACGAGGATCTCACCGAAACGCTGGCGCTGGCGCATGACCTCGGCCATCCGCCGTTTGGCCACGCCGGCGAGCGGGCATTGGATGCCTGCCTGAAGGCCCATGGTGGCTTCGATCACAACGCCCAGACCTTGCGGGTCGTTACATCACTGGAGCATCGCTATCCCAAATTCGATGGGCTCAACCTGACCTGGGAATCGCTGGAAGGCATCGTCAAGCACAACGGCCCGCTGACCGACCGCAGCGGAGCAGCACTGGATCGCTACCGCGACCGTGGCATTCCCGTCGGCATTTCCGATTACATCCGGCTTTATGATCTGGAACTGTGGAGCTTCGCCTCGCTGGAGGCCCAGGTCGCCGCGATCGCCGACGACATCGCCTATGACGCCCACGACATCGACGATGGTTTGCGGGCCGGCCTGTTCAGGGTGGACGATCTCAAGGTCATGCCGCTCGCAGCCGACATGATCGCTGATATCGCCAAGCATTATCCCGCTCTCGATGATATCCGGCGCGGCGCCGAGCTGGTGCGCGAATTGATCTCGTATCTGATCGGCGCGGTGGTCTCGGAATCGCGCCGACGGCTGGAAGTCGCTCAACCCAAATCCGTCGACGGTGTCCGCCATCAGGCAAACGCGCTGATCGCGTTTTCGCCGGAGGCGGCGCAGGCGGAAGCCGGTATCAAGGCCTTCCTCAGGCAGCGGATGTACCGCCATTCGCGCGTGATGCGGGTGATGGGCGATGCCGAACAGATCCTGTTTGACCTGTTCGAGCGCTATCAGAGGACACCGGGCGATCTGCCGGCTGAATGGCTGCCGCCGGCAGGGAACCACTCGGAGACCGAAACGGTGCGCGCGCGGCGGATCGGCAACTTCATCGCCGGCATGACCGATCGTTTTGCCATGACCGAGCATCAAAGGCTTTTTGACTCGACCCCCGAATTACGTTAGGCGGCGGCCATGGTCCATAAAGCCTCTCCGCCGCATCTTTTCGCCAATTTGCTCGCCCGCGTCCATGCGGTTTGCGGGACGCTCGCGGCCGAAGGCGGATGGCCTGCGGGCATCGACCTGTCACGTGTCGTGGTCGAGCCGCCCCGCGATGCCGCGCATGGCGACATGGCAACCAACGCCGCGATGGTGCTGGCCAAGGAGGCCAGGGCAAAACCACGCGATCTCGCCGAACAGATCGCGGCCAGGCTGCGTACGGACGATTTGATTGCCTCCGTCGATGTCGCCGGTCCCGGCTTCATCAATCTCACCCTGAAGGCGTCGGCCTGGTCGGACGCGTTGCGTACCGTGTTGCGTGAGGGCGCTTCCTATGGACGCAGCGCGATCGGCGCGGCCGAGAAGGTCAACGTCGAATATGTCTCGGCCAATCCGACCGGGCCGATGCATGTCGGCCATTGCCGCGGGGCGGTGTTCGGCGATGCGCTGGCAAGTCTGCTGGCTTTCGCTGGCTATGATGTCGTCAGAGAATATTACATCAACGATGCCGGGGCCCAGGTCGATGTGCTCGCGCGCTCGGCATTCCTGCGCTACCGCGAGGCGTTAGGCGAAGACATCGGCGAGATACCGGAGGGGCTCTATCCCGGCGACTACCTGACGCCGGTCGGGCAGGCGCTCGCCGCCGAATACGGGGACCGGCTGCTGGCGGTGCCGGAAGCCGAATGGCTGCCGGCGGTGCGGGCCAAGGCCATTGCGATGATGATGGCGGAGATCAAGGGCGACCTTGCCGCGCTCAACATCAGGCACGACGTATTCGTCTCCGGGATAGGGCCGGCGGGCCCACGCGCCATCGAGCAACGCGCGATGCTCGAAGAACAGCGTCGGATCGTTGCCTCGCAGCGCCGTCCTGAGCAGTCCCGTCGCATCCTCGGCGTTCGAGGGCACCGCCACGCGCCAGCCGATGCCATGGACCCAGGCCACCTCGTTCGTCTGGCTGTGCCAGGGATCGCCGCACTTG
>JAJYAH010000369.1 GCA_021779635.1 Pseudomonadota bacterium
TTGCAGTCGGATAGACAACTGCCCCTCTGACCTTCAGCATATCATCAATGCGACCGCGGATCGGACTCATGCGCCGAAACGCACAACCACATTCACAAGGCTCTGACCAGATCGTCGCGATATCGCCAATCATGTATCTAATGATCGGCGCTGCCTCTTTGAACAACGAGGTCATCACCAAAGCGCCTTCTTGACCATCCGGCACTGGCTCTAGCGTGTCTGGATCGACTATCTCGAACACATAAGCATCTTCGTTCAGATGCATCCCATTCTGATGGACGCATTCCCACGCCGGAGCTCCGGTTTCGACGCTGCCGTAATTGTTGTAGGATTTGCATCCCCAAAGTTCTTCAATGCGTCGGCGTGTCTCCTCCACGAGAGGCTCGCCTGTATGGAACATGATACGGATATTGAAGTCCTTCTTCAGATCGTACCCGTGTTCTTGTGCAATGGTGGCCAAATGGAGCGCATAGCCCCCAGTCGTCCCCATCACTGTGACGCCCCACTCACGCGCCAGCTCAAGCTGGCGAAGAGACGACGTCACCGCGCCACTCCCGGTCGGAATCGCCAAGGCTCCAAGCTTCATCGCACCTTCGAGAGAAGTGAACCCCGGTATGAACAGCGCGAAATTGAATGCAACCTGCACCCGGTCGTTAGCCGTGACGCCCTGAGCTGCGAGGCGGCGCGCCCATCAATTAGTGATGTTGTCCCAGTCGGAGCGCGTATGAAGAATCGGTTTTGGCTTACCAGTGCTGCCCGAACTTCCTTGGAGACGGACGAATGGAAAGTGGCCCTGCAATGAGCCGAACGGCGGATGCGCCTTGAGATCTGCCTCGATATCCTGCTTTCGGAATATCGGGACGCTTCTCAGATCAGCGACACTCCGAATATCCCTAGGGTCGATCTGGCACTCGGACCAACGACGCCTATAGAAGTCCACCTTGTTCCAAGCGCGCGTAACGACGCTCTGAATTGCCATATTTTGATGGTTGGGGATTTCGCTGGCTGCCAGGCGGATAGTCGGTTCGATCCGCATAGGCGCCGCCGACTCGACAACTTCCATGGTCGCGCTCCCTAGTGCCTAACGGTTGTGCGAACACTTCAGCAAAATTCGCACTCCGGTGGTTCTATTCAGTTCCGCCGTCGAGCACGCCGAACGTGCGCGACGGCGGGTAATCGTCCACTACGACGCTTGTTCAACCCGCTCCATAGCGGCAAAAAAGTCGGTGTAGGGCGCGCCTTGAAACACGTCAGGCAGTCGCTCGATAATCTTCACGCTGTATGGCTCTGGTTGCTTGGAGCCGCACACCGAACGAACCCAGAGAATATCCTCTCCAGGCCGCGGTGGCTGAGACACGAGCGCGCGGACGTTCAAGCCCTTATATTTTTTGCGCCCCGGGGTGAGATCGCGCAGACACATCACCACTTGACGGCGGTTCAGCAGGCGTGCCGAGTCACGGACAAATGTTTCGTATTCGGTGGCCATTTCAATTTCTCCTTATTTCAAGCCGAGCGACTGCCAGCGGTCGAGGACCTTCTTCTGCATCGCGGGCGTGTACATCTGATCAAGAGTGGCGCGGATAGGCGTGGTTCCCGCCGGCCACTCCGGCGGCCACGTTACGTCGAACGCGACGCTGGCGCCGAGACGCTTTGCGCGCTCATGCTGACTATACGCGGGGGTCAACGCATTGGCGCGCCCGGTATAGGTGTGGATATGCGTGCCGCGTTCGGGATGACACTTCGTCGCGAAGGCATGGAGCACCGCAGGAATATTGAAGACGTCTACATCCTCATCGACGACGATGATCTTCGACATCAGCGCACGACGCTGAGTCAGAACTTCGACGATCTTTTTTGCCGTCTCGCCACCACCGCGCTTCACCGAAACGATGGCCATATGCACGCCGCCTTCCGGCGGAACATATACGTCGATGACAGGAATGCCGTGCTTTTCGAGCCGACGCTTGATCGCGATCGCGCCAGAGATGGACGTCGTCGTTGCGCTCGAGTCCATGAAGCCCGTCGTATCGAGGGTCAGGATCGGGCTACGCCTGTGCGTTATCCCGGTGACGCGGCAGCACAAGGCGTCGCCCATTTCGCCGCTGCGATACCCCGGATATTCGCCGTAAGGACCTTCCTGAGCGATGCCGTCCGGCAGAACCTCCGCTTCGATCACGACCTCCGCATTGGCAGGAACCATGAGATCGTTAGTCAGACACTTGACGAGTTCAATCGGGCGACCGCCCAAACCACCCGCAAGATCGGCTTCGTTGCCATTCAGATGGAACGTAGCAGCCGCCGCAAAGTGGCTCGGGACATCCGCCCCGACGACGATGGCGATCGGCATAGGCTTGCCCTTCGGCACATAACCTTCGAGCAGCATCTTCCCAAGGTGGCTGGTCGGACGCGGATAGCCCGTCAGATACTTCTCGTTGTGGACCATGAACCTGTACATGCCCCAGTTCACCCAATCAGTGTCATGGTCCTTCGACACGACAAGGTCCCACGTGCCCAAGTAGCGACCACCATCGCCTTCATGAACCATCGGCGTGGGCAGATCGAACAAATCGAGTTTGTCGCCTACGATCGAAACTTCCTTGCACGGACCATCTTTGACGATGACCGGCGGAATACTTTTCGCCTCGCGCTCGGCATACACTTCATAGAGCCTGCGAACCGGCGTATCGGCCGGCAGGCCGAGGGCGACCGCCATGCGACGCCAAGTCGCAATGGGGTTCGTCGTAACGCGCCAATCGCCGTAGTCCTTCACGTTATTGAACATGAAGGCCGGCCCCTGCCTCTCGCAACTCAGTCGGCCAAGACCGGAAAGCTCTTCGTCCCAATCAACTTCGTCGTTGATCGTCACCAGGTCGCCAGACGCCTCAATCGCCTGAAGGAATTCCCGTAAGTCCTTGGGTGCCATTTCATCCTCGCCCGCTATGCGCGCTTATCAGCGCGCGGTCACTGAGTGCTCTGCGAGCCATCAGCTGATTTCGACTCGACGTGCGCATCCCGCACACATACGCGTCTGTCGAACTATATTTTGCCATTAGCCCTTGTCAATATGCGCTTGCTCAAATGTGCGCTTGGCGTACAATGTTGCGGCGTTGGCAGGGCGACACCATTCGTCACCGGGCGTGCGGAGGAGAACATGAAAAGAATAGTGGTCGGGATGTCCGGCGCGTCGGGCGTGATCTACGGAGTTCGCTTACTCGAGGCGCTTAAAGCGATCGGCGGCATGGAGGTCCACCTCATTATTTCTCCGTCCGCCATTCGGACGATCAACGAGGAGACCGACTACAAGCCCGCCTACGTGCGAGACCTTGCGGATGTCGTGCATCAGCATGGAGACATTGGCGCGTCTGTTGCAAGTGGATCGTTTCGAACGGAAGGAATGATCGTCGCCCCTTGTTCCATCAAGTCACTGTCCGGAATCGTGCACTCGTATAACGATAACTTGTTGACACGAGCTGCCGATGTCTGCCTCAAGGAACATCGCCGTCTCGTCCTGATGCTAAGGGAGACGCCCCTACACCTCGGGCACGTTGAATTGATGGCGCAGGCGGCCCGCTATGGCGCTATCTTGCTCCCGCCCGTTCCCGCCTTTTACAATCGCCCGCAAACGCTGGACGACATCGTAAATCACAGTGTCGGAAAAGCGCTCGACCAGTTCCATCTGGAGCACAAGCTGCTGAAGCGGTGGAAAGAACCAGCTGACACATGACGATGACGCCCGAAAGCGATCTTAGTGCCCGTATCGAGCAGTTCATTGACGCCTACCACGTCATGTCGCTCGCCACGACAAGTGGGGAAGGACCACATGCCGCAAATCTGTTCTATATTCGGGATCGGCTGTCGCTAGTCTGGGTGTCGGATCCCACGACGCAGCATTCCCGGGACCTCGCTGGAAACGCCAGGGTGGCGGCAACCATAGCGCCGGATGTATCTGACTATCCCGCAGTACGCGGGGTTCAGCTCACCGGCGAGGCGCGTTTGGTTACGGAATTCACACGACGAACGCGGCTCTTGGCGCTCCTGATCTGCCGTTACAACTTCCTGGCAAGGCTGGACGCCGGACCTGAAAAAATGAAGACTGCCTTCCAGAAAGCCGGGGTATACAGGCTAACGCCATCCCGCATCGTTTTGATCGACAATTCTCGCGGCTTCGGACATAAGGAGACGCTATCCTTGACCGAAGATCCAGCGGAGGATCGCCAGTAAATGGACGAAGATCGAGATTTCGTCGGTGCCCTCGAAAAGGGCTTGATGGTAATAGAATCGTTTGATTTCGAGCATCAGCGTCAAACGTTGAGCGATGTCGCAAAACGGACCGATATGACCCGAGCCGCAGCGCGACGTTACTTATTGACATTGACAAAACTCGGCTATGCAGAATCGGATGGCAAGCTCTTCTGGCTCGTCCCTCGCGTACTTCATCTTGGCTATGCACTGCTATCGTCTACGCCCCTCCCCAGGCTCGCTCAGCCGATCCTCGATCGCATAGGCGAAGCCGTCAACGAGGTTGCGTCTCTTGCGGTTCTTGACGGCCCGGACGCGCTTTTTCTCGCCCATTCGACAAGCCATCGAATAGTGTCTGCCAAGGCAGGCATCGGCATGCGCATTCCTTTGTTCTGCTCCGCGGCGGGAAAAGCGATTTTGGCGCATCAAAACGAAAGCGAGATCAAACGCTTCATCAAGTCCAATGAGCTTCCGAAATTCACGCCGCGCACGATCACCGGCGCTGAAGCGTTGACGCGAGAACTCGCAAAGGTGCGGGACCGTGGGTACAGCATCAGCAACGAGGAGCTAGAACCCGGTTTACTGTCGATGGGCGTCCCGATTCCCGATTCTCAGGGGCGTGTTACGCGCGCGCTCACGGTCAGCCTCACCGTGGGCCGCATGAGCGTCGATCAGCTAGTCGATAAGGCGCTGCCGCACCTGCTTGCGGGGCGCCAGGAGCTAACGGCAATGATGTGACCTCTGGTTAGCTTCAGTGAAGGATCTGGCCGCCATCGACGTTCAGAACCTGCCCGGTGATGAAATCACTCTCTGGCGATACCAAAAACAGTAATGCTCCCAACAAATCATCGGGGGTCTGCCGTCTTTTCAACGCTCGTGCGCCAATAACGACATCAAAGCGATCGGAAGGAATCGTCGATTCCGACGCCGCCGTGTCCGTAAGGCCAGGGGTAATCGCATTGACGCATATTCCGAACAAGCCAAGTTCTTTCGCAAGGGAGCGCGTAAACCCGATTACGCCTGCTTTAGATGTCACATAATGCAGCATTTGCGGAGCTCCGCTGAATACAGTATTTGATGACATATTAACAATTTTCCCGGATCGCTCCGCCTTCATATGAGGCACAACAGCCCTTGTCATAAGAAATAACCCACGTAAATTCACCGCCATTACGCGATCCCATTCCTCAAGGGGAACTTCTTCGATAGGCTTGAGCGCAATGTTCGCATATAACGCGGCATTATTTATCAAAATATCGAGAGACCCAAATTGTTCGAGCGTGTTCTTGACGACTTCTTCTGTTTCACGCTCATTGCTGATATCTGCGCGAAGCGCGATCGCGGCTCCGCCCGCTTCGGAAATCCTTGTAGCAGCGATTTCCGCCGCTGCGCGATCTCGGTCGACGAGAGCGACCCTCGTGCCAGCCGCAGCTAGTCGCTCCGCAAAACGGAAACCAATGCCGTTTCCGGCACCAGTCACGATTGCAACTTTCTCAGAAAGTCCGGTCATCTTATTTCCCGCGCAATCACGCCCCGAGGTATGCTTCCTTGAACGCAGTGTCGTGAGTGAGATCTTTCGTTGAGCCTTGCGAAATCACACTCCCCGTCGCCATCAGATAATAGCGATCGGCGACTTCCAACGTCTCCCATAGGTTCTGCTCGACTAGCAAAACTGTAATACCAAGGTTGCGAACCCGCTCAACCGTCTCGAACATGAGGGTCACAATTGCGGGAGCCAGGCCCAAAGACGGCTCGTCCAACAGCAACAATTGAGGCTCAGCCATCAGTCCGCGTGCGATTGCCAGCATCTGCTGCTGCCCCCCGCTCAACAACCCAGCCGCTGTTTCTTGTCGTTCTGCCAAAACCGGGAACAGGTCGAACACCGCTGCAATGTTCTTCTGCATACGCGCACGCACTCGTCGCGGATAGGCGCCCAGTTCCAGATTCTCGCGAACACTCATATGCCTGAAAACGCAGCGCCCTTCCGGCACGTGCACAATGCCACGCTCCGGCAATTGATGAGCAGGCACGCTAGTGATGTCCTCGCCACAAAACAGAATTCGACCTTTCGATGGGCGAATAAGGCCTGAGATGGCTCGCAGTGTCGTGGTCTTGCCAACGCCGTTGCCCCCCAATAGAGCCACGACCTCGCCCTTTTCGACATCAAGCGACAGGCCATTCAGCACCTTCAGGTCGCCGTAAGACGCATCAATTCCCTCAACTTTAAGAAGGTCACCCAAGGCGTCGCGCTCCCTTCCTGCCGAAGTATGCTTCAGCGACCGTCTGGTCCTGCGCAATCACCGAAGGAACGCCTTCCGCGAGCTTTGTCCCATGATGCAGCACAATGACCGTCTCACACGTCTCCATGAGGACTTTCATGATGTGCTCAATCCAAAGCACCGAAATGCCCTTCTCATCACGAACGCGCCGAATGATCTCGATGGCGGGCGCGAGATCTATGGGATTAAGCCCAGCTAGCAGCTCGTCCAGCAATAGTATCCGAGGATTCGTCGCAAGGACGCGGGCAAGCTCGACGAACTTACGTTCCATCAAATTCAATCCCGACACTAATCGATTTGCGACCTGTGCCAAACCAACGAACTCAAGGATCCTGAGTGCCTCGATGGCTGCGTCGCGTCTTCCCAATCGACGGTGACGTTCGCCGTAATGAAGTCCAACGAGCACGTTCTCCAACGCGGTGAGATTGAGAAAAGA
>JAJYAH010000370.1 GCA_021779635.1 Pseudomonadota bacterium
GCCGCCCGAAACTCCGACTGCGCCACGGCGATGCGCTGGGCGCGGTTGACCTCCGAGAAGCCGCCGGTCAGCACCGGTTCGGTTTCGTAATACAGCGTGCGCAGCAACTGCGCCTTCCAGCCGTTCCAGACGCCGGGACCGACGCCCCGGATGTCGGCGGTGGTCAGGATGGTGAGCAACTTCATCTGTTCGACCGACTGCACGACAGCTGCGAAATTCTCGATGGTTTTGCGGTCCGAGAGGTCGCGCGATTGCGCCACCGTGGACATCGTCAGATGCTCTTCGATCAGCCACGCGATCAGTTCGGTATCGGCGGCGTTGAAGCCGAGCCGCGGGCACAGCCGCCGCGCCACCTTTGCACCGGCGATCGAATGGTCTTCCGGCCGGCCCTTGGCGATATCGTGCAGCAGCGTGGTGATGTAGATGACCGGACGATGCTCGGGGCGGATCTTGCGCATCAGGTCGCTGGCGACCGTGAACTCGTCGTTGCCGCCGCGCTCGATGTCCTGCAGGTAGCCGACGCAGCGCAACAGATGCTCGTCCACCGTGTAGTGGTGGTACATGTTGAACTGCATCATCGACACGATCTTGCCGAAGGCGCGAATGAAATGGCCGAGCACGCCGGTCTCGTTCATGCGCCGCAGCACGATCTCGGCGTCGTTCGAGGTCAGGATCTCCATGAACAGCCGGTTGGCTTCGGGATTCTCGCGCAGTTGAACGTTGATCAGCTTCAGCGAGCGCGTCACGGTGCGCATCGCGTCGGGGTGAAAGGCGAGATTGTTTTTCTGGGCGAGCCGGAAAATCCGGATCAGGTTGACCGGGTCGTGCTTGAAGACATCGGGCGCCGCCAGGTTGATGCGGTTGTTGTCGACGATAAAATCGTCGCTGTCGGGCACCCGCCGCCGTTTCGTGTTCGGCCGGAAGCGCGCCATCATGCGGCTGAGCACGGGCGCGGGCTTGGCCTGCTGGTCTTCCAGCTTGGCGCACAGGATCGCGGTGAGATCGCCGACATCCTTGGCGACCAGGAAATAGTGCTTCATGAAGCGTTCGACATCCTGCATGCCGGGATGCGACGTATATCCAAGCCGGATGGCGATCTCGCGTTGGATGTCGAACGACAGCCGCTCTTCCGGACGGCCCGTGAAGAAATGGATATTGCAGCGGACCGACCACAGGAAATCCGCGCAGCGGCGGAAGGTGCGGTATTCCTGCGCGTCGAACACGCCGCGTTCGAGCAGTTCATCGGTCTCGCGCACGCGATAGACATACTTCGCGATCCAGTACAGCGTATGCAGGTCGCGCAGGCCCCCCTTGCCGTCCTTGACGTTGGGTTCGACCAGATAGCGCGACTGTCCGGCGCGGCGGTGCCGCTCCTCGCGTTCAGCGAGCTTCGCGGTGACGAATTCGGCCGCGGTGCCCTGGACCACCTCGCGGTCGAACCGCGCCACCAGTTCATTGTAGAGCGGCTGGTCTCCGGTCAGAAACCGGGTCTCGAGGATCGCGGTGCGGATCGTCATGTCGCCGCGCGCCTGCCGGATCGATTCATCGACCGAGCGCGTCGCGTGGCCGACCTTCAATCCCATGTCCCAGAGGCAATACAGGATGGCCTCGGCGACCTGCTCGCCCCAGGCGGTTTGCTTGTAGGGCAGGATAAACAGCAAATCGATATCGGATTCCGGCGCCATCAGTCCGCGGCCGTAACCGCCGGTGGCGACCACGGCCATGCGCTCGGCGCCGGAAGGAATTGGCGAGTGATAGAGATGGCGCGTGGCGGCGGAAAACAGGATGCGGATGATCTCGTCCTGGACGAAACACAGCCGTTCGGCGCAGCGCCGCCCGTGACGATCCTTCAGCAGCACCGCCTGCGCCACCGCGCGGGCCGCCATCATCTCAGCCTTCAGGAGCTGCGCCAGGGCGGAACGAAAAACATCCTCGCGTCCGGCGTGCTTTGCGGCGAGTTCGTCGACCGCCGCGGTGATCCGCGCGGTATCGAAACGCTCGTCGGCCCCAAGTCCGGCTGGTGTCACAACGCTGTCCATGACCTAACCGGATAACGGACGGCGCCGATGCTGTCACTGGTCATTCTGGGATAGCAGCAGGTCCGTGCTGGATTCGGCCGCCTTTGAGTAAGGTTGTTCCCGTCGCGGGCGGGTGCGCGGACGTGTTTTCCTGATGGGTGTGTTTGCTTAACTCATTGAAATAAATTGGCGTTTTAAGGCCTGCGGCGGCCGCGCCGGAAAAACCGCCGGTCGCTGGTCGCCCCAGCGGCGCTGATGCCGGGTGTCGCGCACGAGGCGATGTGGTGACATCGGCGTTCCGACCGATTACATCCGATACCTCTGATATCCGGGAGAAACAAAAATGGACGCCGCCGAACTCCGCGCCACGCAGGCCCCGATCAAGGAACGCTATAAATCCGATCCGGGTGCGGCGATGATTACGCTGAAAGCCAAAGGCTCGATCGACCGTGACGGCATCGCCTGCAAGGTGGAGACCGGCCGCGCATTGGCTGTCGCCGGCCTGCATCCGGGCACCGGCGGTTCCGGACTTGAATTGTGCTCCGGCGACATGCTGCTCGAAGCGCTGGTCGCCTGCGCCGGCGTGACGTTGAAATCGGTGGCGACTGCCGTCGAGGTGCCGCTGAAGACCGGCCATGTGATCGCCGAAGGCGATCTGGATTTTCGCGGCACGCTCGGCATCGACAAGGAGGCGCCGGTTGGCTTTGCTGAAATTCGTCTCCGTTTCGACGTCAGCACCGACGCCCCGCAGGAGAAGCTCGATCTGCTGTTAAAGCTCACCGAGCGCTATTGCGTGGTCTACCAGACCATCAAGAACGGCCCGAAGGTTTCGGTGACGATGCAGAGGGTGTGAGGCTGCGTCTTTACCCTCCCCTGGAGGGTAAGAAAGCGTTCCCGCTGCCATGCCTCCCGAACTTGCTTTTATCCTGACACTGATGCTGCGCATGGCGGTCACGGCCGCATTTGTGGTGTCGGCGTCCGTCATTACCGAGCGCGCGGGGCCGGTGATCGGCGCGCTGGTGGCGACGTTGCCGATTTCGGCGGGGCCTTCCTACGTTTTTCTCGCGCTCGACCATGATGCGGCGTTCATCGCCGAGGGGGCGCTGGCGAGCCTGCCGATCAACGCCGCGACCGTTTTTCTCGGTATGACCTATGTGCTGCTGGCGCAGCGTCATAACGCGCTCGTCAGTTGGTCCGCCGGGGCCGTGGTCTGGATCCTGCTCGCCGCCTTGTCGCGAGCGGTCCACTGGTCGCTGGCAAGCGGCCTTGCCGTCAATATCGTCGCGTTTGCGATCTGCATTCCGCTGCTTAATCGCTTCCGGCACGTCAGGATGCCGCTGATCACGCGCCGTTGGTACGACATTCCGTTGCGCGCGGCGCTGGTGGCCACTTTGGTGGCAACCGTCGTGACGTTGTCGGGATGGGTCGGTCCTAAGATCAGCGGCATGATCGCGCTGTTTCCGGTGGTGTTCTCCAGCATGATGCTGATCCTGCACCCGCGCATCGGCGGCCCGCCGACCGCCGCCGTGATCGCCAACAGTGGCTGGGGTCTGCTCGGCTTCGGCGTTGCGGTCGCCGTGCTGCATGTCGCGGCGCTTCGATTCGGCTCGACGATCGCGCTCAGCCTCGCATTGATGACGAGCGTGAGCTGGAATCTCGGATTGTGGTGGATAGGGCGGAGGCGCGTGGTGCGTTGAACTCGTCATTGCGAGCGCAGCGAAGCAATCCACTCTTGCTTTCTTGTTGCCTTATGGATTGCTTCGCTGCGCTCGCAATGACGGGATGGCTTATCCTAAGATGTCTTCGGCAGTTTCGCCTTCAGCGCGTACAGCGCTTCCAGCGCCTCGCGCGGCGACATATCGTCGGGATGCAGCGCCTGGAGAGCCTCGATCAGCTTTTCCGTTTCGCTGGGTGGCGCAGGCTCGGCGGCGGCGCGCGACGGCACCGCAAACAGCGGCAGATCGTCGGCTAGCGCGCGCGCGGTCTGGCCACGGTCCTGCGCCTCCAGTTTGGCCAGCACCGATTTGGCGCGGGCAATCACCGAGGCAGGCAGGCCGGCGAGCTTTGCGACCTGAATGCCGTAGGAGCGATCGGCCGAGCCCGGCAGCACTTCGTGCAGGAACACCACGTCGCCTTGCCATTCCTTGACCCGCACGGTGGCATTGAACAGCCGCGGCAATTTGGCCGAGAGCGCGGTGAGTTCGTGATAATGCGTGGCGAACAACGCGCGGCAGCGATTGGCCTCATGCAGATGCTCGATCGCCGCCCATGCGATCGACAGCCCGTCGAAGGTTGCGGTGCCGCGGCCGATCTCGTCCAGGATCACCAGCGACCGCTCGCTGGCCTGATTGAGGATGACGGCGGTTTCCACCATTTCGACCATGAAGGTGGAACGGCCGCGCGCCAGATCGTCCGCCGCACCCACCCGCGAGAACAGCCGGTCGACGATGCCGATGCGCGCGCGCGTCGCCGGCACGAAGCTGCCGGTCTGCGCCAGCAGCGCGATCAGCGCGTTCTGGCGCAGGAAGGTCGATTTGCCGGCCATGTTGGGGCCGGTGATCAGCCAGATCTGGCCAGCCCCCACCCTACCCTCCCCCGCTTGCGGGGGAGGGTAGGGTGGGGGTAGCGGCGACAGGTCGCAGGCATTGGCGATGAATGGCTGGCCGTCGCGCTTCAGCGCCTGCTCGACCACCGGATGCCGGCCGCCTTCGATGGCAAAGCCCAGCGAGCCATCGACCTCGGGCCGGATGTAATTGTCGTCGACGGCGAGCTTCGCCAGCGCGGTCGCGACGTCGAGCAACGCAAAGGCATGCGCGGCGGCGCGCAGATCGTCATTGGCGGCCGCGGCCATCGCGCAGAGCCGCTCGAAGATTTCCAGCTCCAGCCCGAGCGCGCGGTCGCCGGCATTGGCGATCCTGGCTTCGATCTCGCCGAGTTCGGCGGTGGTGAAACGCACCTGGCCGGCCAGCGTCTGGCGATGAATGAAGGTCGCATTCAACGGCGGCGCCATCAACTTGTCGCCGTGCTGCGCGGTGACCTCGACGAAATAACCGAGCACATTGTTGTGGCGGATCTTCAGGCCCTTGACGGAGGTGTCATCGGCATAACGCGCCTGCATCGCGGCGACGACGAGACGCGAAGCGTCGCGCAGATTGCGGGTCTCGTCCAGTGCAGCCTCATAGCCTTCCCGCACGAAACCGCCGTCGCGCTTGATCAGCGGCAATTGTTCGGCGAGCGCACGCTCGAATTCGCGCGCCAGCTCCCGCGGTGGGCGGCGAAGCGCCGCCATCACGGCGGCGATGTCCTGAGGCGGACGATCGAGCTTCTCCAGCTGCGCCAGCGCGGAATCGGCGGCGAGGATGCCGTCGCGCAATCCGGCGAGATCGCGCGGGCCGCCGCGTCCCACCGACAACCGCGCCAGCGCGCGCGACATGTCGGGTGCTGCGCGCAGCGTGGTGCGGAGTTCGTCGCGCAACGTGGCTTCCGCGACAAGGGTTGCGACGGCATCGAGCCGCCGTGCGATCGCTGGCGCATCGGTGAGGGGGGCGGCGAGCCGTTGGGCGAGCAGGCGCGATCCGGCAGCGGTCACGGTGCAGTCGATGGCGTCGAGCAGCGATCCGCGCCGCTCGCCGGCAAGCGTGCGCGTCAATTCGAGGTTGGCGCGGGTGGCGGGGTCGATCGCCATGGTGGTGCCGGCCGCTTCGCGCGCCGGCGGCGACAGCGGCGGGCGTTTGCCCACCTGGGTGCGGTCGATGTAGGTGACGGCGGCAGCTGCCGCGGTGGCCTCCAGCCGCGACATAGCGCTGAGACCATCCATGGTGGCGACCGCGAAGTAATCGCACAGCCGCCGCTCGGCGGTTAAGCTATCGAACACGTCGCGGGTCAGCGGCGTCACCGCCGGCAATTCGCGCAACAGCTGTCCCAATTCAGGATCGCCATAAAGGGCGTCAGTGACGATCACTTCATTGGGGTTGATCCGCGCCAGCGTCGCTGCGAGCTCGCCGGTCGAGCATTCGGTAACGACGAATTCCGAGGTCGAGATGTCGATCCAGGCAAGCCCGAGGCGGTCGCTGCCTGCCGATCCGCGTGCCCGCGCCAGCGCCAGCAGATAATTGTTGGCCTTCGCGTCGAGCAGGGTGTCTTCGGTGAGGGTGCCGGGGGTGACCAGCCGCACCACATCGCGGCGCACCACGCTCTTGTTGCCGCGCGCCCGGGCTGCGGCGGGATCCTCCATCTGCTCGCATACCGCGACGCGGTGGCCGGATGCGATCAGGCGATGCAGATAATCGTCGGAGCGCTCCACCGGCACGCCGCACATCGGGATATCCATGCCCTGATGCTTGCCGCGTTTGGTCAGCATGATGCCGAGTGCGCGCGAGGCGATTTCGGCATCCTCGAAGAACAGTTCGTAGAAATCGCCCATCCGGTAGAACAGCAACAGCCCCGGATTGGCGGCCTTTATTTCAAGGTATTGTTCCATCATCGGCGTGACGCGTGCGGCCGCCTCGGCGGCGGGCTGGGCGTCGGACGCTTGCGGAACAGGTTGCTGGATCGTCATCAGAGCGTTTTCAAGTGGAGTGGGCACCGGTTCGCGTGAAGAAAACGCGTCAAAATGAAGATCTGGTGCTCGGTTCTGATCTGTTCAGAACCGAACTCCAGGGTGCGCAAACTACAAAATTTTGCCGCGGGGTCCTATCGGTTTGCCGCCGCAACCCCTGTTTTCCACTCCTCGGAACCCGGTGGCGTCCAAGCGAAATGATTGAAGCGAACTCAGTTTGCTCCCTCTCCCGCTTGCCGGGGAGGGCCGGGGGTGGGGGCCACCGCGAGTCCGGTGTCTGTGGCTGCCCGCACCCCTAACCCTCCCCCGCAAGCGCGGGAGAGGGAATGGCTGCCCGGCGTTTCGAGGAGCCATCGATTGACCTGTCGCGACGGC
>JAJYAH010000371.1 GCA_021779635.1 Pseudomonadota bacterium
GGTCTCGAAATAGTCTGTGTCCACCGGCGGGCGCTTGGTGGCGAAGGGATGGTCGCGGGGGATCAGCTTCTCCGCGATTGCGGGGTCCTTGACGATCGCGCGGATCTTGTCGTGGATGAACTCGACCGCCGTGTCATTGGCCGCCTTGTCGGACAGGAGGTCGCTGAACTCGGCACGGAAGCGCAATCCCCCCACTTCCCAGGCGCGTTCATACCGCGCGCGCCGCTCCTCCTCCGGCACCGCGAGCGCCGAATCCTGGCTGATGGCGAAGGGGTGGCCGTTGGTCGTGCTGCGCATAATGTCCCGCAAAGCGGGGTAGTTGGATTTGATCTCGCGGATGAATTCCGGCGTGAGCGGCGCGTTGCGGGTGGGATGCTGAAATTGGCGGTGCGTTGAAACACGGTGAGATGGGCAGCGGATTCCGCGATCACCGGCGCGGCCTGGATGCCGGTCGAGCCGGTGCCGATCAATCCCACCCGCTTGCCGGTGAAATCCACGCCTTCATGCGGCCAGCGCCCGGTATGGTACCATTGCCCGGAGAAGCTGTCCCGCCCGGGTATGTCGGGGACATTAGCGGTGGAAATACAGCCAACGGCGGTGATGAGGAAACGGGTGACGAAGCTTTCGCCGCTCTCAGTGGTCACGGTCCAGAGATCGCGGGACGAATCGAACGCGGCGCCCTTGACGCGGGTATTGAGCTGGATGTCCTGCCGCAGACCGAAACGGTCGGCGACATGATTGAGATAGCAGCGGATTTCCTCATGGCTGGGATAGCGCTCGCTCCACTCCCATTCCTGCTCCAATTCCTTGGAGAAGGAATAAGAATAGGAAAAACTCTCCGAATCGCAGCGCGCGCCCGGGTAGCGGTTCCAGTACCAAGTGCCGCCCACGCCGCCCCCGGCCTCCAGCACCCTGACCTTGAGGCCGAGCTCGTCGCGCAGTTTATGCAACTGGTAGAGGCCGGAGAAGCCGGCGCCGATGATGATCGCGTCATAGGGGATGGCGGGCGCCGAAGCTTGCCGTATCGCTGACACGGGTATGTCTCCTCTCGCTGATGGCTCTTACGCGCAGAGCCGCGATCTTACTTGAACAGGGAGAGGCTAATCAACCCGAGGGAGAATGGCTATCCCGGCTTTATCACGCGGGTAGCTGCATCGGCGCCCTGGATCGACGAAAATTCTTCTCCCTTTCCCAAATCCGCTATGGCTGATTTGTGTTCTGAAAAGAGCTCGTCATTTGAGTGAGATAGCCGGCATTAGCGGGTGTTGCGCAAGGATAAACGTCTGCGCAGGCTTCTTGACCTCGACGCGATGCCGAGCAGCGCCGCGACTGGCTGCGGCGTGATGAGTGTCAGGCCGGCGCGCGTCGGCGGACAAATGAATAGATCAACGCCGCAACGAGGATCAGAGATCCCTGAAACACATATTGGTAGGTCTCGGTCAGGTTGAGGAAGGAGACCGCATTCAACACCTCGGTCAGCAGCACCGCGCCTAGCACCGTCCCGATGAACGTGCCGCGACCGCCGCGCAGGCTCGTTCCGCCGAGCACGACGGCGGTGATGCTCGACAAGGTGTAGCTCGCGCCCTGACGCGGATCACCGACACCGATCTGCACCATGAGCATGATCGCGCCGAACGCCGTCATCAGCGACGACGCGACATAGCCGGCGACGAATGTGCGATCGACGCGAATTCCGACCCGGCGCGCCGCCCCTTCCTCGGACCCCGCCGCGCGCAACTGCCAGCCGGGACGGGTTCTGCGCAACGCGAACTCGCCGAAGAGCGCGAACGCGACGAGCGCAACGAAGGCCACCGGGATCGGTCCAGCCTGCCAACTCAACACGCTGACGACGCCGCTGTCGATATAGCCGCCGGGGCCGTCGCGCAGCAGGAAGCTCATGCCCTGCAGGCCGATGTAAGTCGCCAGGGTCGCCGCGATGGCGGTAAAATTGGCGAAGCGGACCAGAAGACCATTGACGGCCCCTACGACCAACGCGCCCACGAACATCAGCGCAAAGCCCGCGGCGATCGTCGAGGCGGATTTGTCTTCGTTGATGAAGAACGAAGCGACGACGACGAGGAAACCGGCGAGGGGACCGACTGACAGGTCGATGCCTCCCATCAAGACGGCTATTGTCTGTCCAATCGCGATAAAGCCCAGCGCCGTCGTCAGCATCAGGATATTCGAGATGTTGAAAGCAGAAAAGAAATTGGCGTTTTGGCTGAAAACATAGAGCCCAAGCAGGAACGTCACCAGCGCGAGCGGCACAGTCGGCGCGTTGTCGGACTGCAAGAAGTGCCTGAACCCGCCAGAGCCGCTCGCTAGGCCCGCACCGCGTGCGCGATCTGCGATATGGGTTTCGGCGTGCACCGCCGCCGCTACGATCTTGGCCTCGACAACGTCTTCGCCGCGCAAGGTCGCGGCGACGCGCCCGCGCGACATGACGACGACCTGATCGCAGAGGCCCTCCAGCTCGGCGGCGTCGGACGAGTTTACGATCACCGGCGTCCCGGAACTCGAAACTTCACGCAGGATGCGGTAGATCTCGAACCGCGCGCCGACATCGACGCCCTGCGTCGGCTCGTCAGCTACGATGAGCTGGGGCGCCGAGAGCAACGCTCGCGCCATCACCACCTTCTGCTGGTTGCCGCCCGAGAGTGACAGGATTGGCGATTCCAGGCCGGCGGTCTTCACCGCGAGCGATTGGAACGTCCTCCTCACCTGGCGCTCTTCCTCGCGGCGGCTGAGAATCCCATGAGAAACGAATTTGTCGAGCGCGGCGAAGGTGGCGTTCTCACGCACCGTCAGGCTGCCCGCGAGACCCTCGGTATGCCGGTCGGACGGCATGAAGGCGGCCTGACCCAGGAGGCCGAGCGAGCCGATCTTTCGACCCTTCAGTCGCATCGCACCGTGTGCGGGCTGCAGACCCGCCAACGCCCGCATGAGTTCCGACTGTCCATTGCCGGCGACGCCCGCAATGCCAAGGATCTCGCCGCGCGGACACGCGAAACTGACGTCGTGAAACTTATCGCCGATCAACCCCTCGACTAGGAATTCAATCTCTTCTGTGCGCGTTTGCGGCTTCGGAGGAAAAGCGGAAACGAGCGCCCGGCCAACGATCAGTTTGAGCAACTCGGCGTCGCTGATCTCGTCGACCCGCGCGACGCCGCGAACCTTTCCGTCACGCAGCACCGTCACCCTCTGGGCGATCTGACGCAATTCCGCCAGTCTGTGGGTGATGTAGATGACCGCGGTTCCGCGCGCCACGACGTCGCGGATGCGGCCGAAGAGCATATCGGTCGCTTCTTGATCGAGCGGAGCGGTCGGCTCGTCGAGGATCAGGACTTTGGGCCCGACCGCCAACGCTTTGGCGATTTCCAGCAAGTGCTTCTGCGCGACCGTGAGCGCATCGACGCGCGTGCGCAGCTCCACATGCAGACCGACGTCGTCCATTGCCTTGCGGGCGAGCGCCTGCGCAGACTTGCCCTCGAACAGCGAGGGAGGGAGGGCGACCTGGAAGTTCTCGAACACCGAAAGATCGTCGAGCACGGCGGGGTGCTGGAAAGCGATGGAGACGCCAAGCGACGCGGCGACCTGAGGCGACATCGCAGCGATGCGCTCGCCGGCGAAATGTATCTCTCCGCCATCCGGTTGTAGGGCGCCCGATATGATGTTCATCAATGTGGATTTGCCGGCGCCGTTTTCGCCGAGAATGGCGTGCACCTCGCCCGCATAGAATTCGACGCTGACGCGCTCAAGCGCCGCCACGCCAGAAAAATGCTTCGAAATATCCACAAGCTTGATTGTGACGGCGCCGTGCGCGTCGTCGGGTGAGAGTCTCACGGAAGCCTGATCGAGCGTCACAACCTTTTCCCGCAACAAGGCTCACATCAATGGCGTTCTGGCGCCCCGGCGCGGCTTCCGCCGCGCCGGGGCGCATCGGCAATTACTTGCTGACCGCTTTGGCCTGTGCCTCGGCCGGCAGTTCAGAAGACAGATAGATCGCGCCGGGCAGATCCTTGCGGCACTCGACCGCATGGGGCTTGCCGGAGACGGAGTCTTCAAACATCGGCGCCTTGAAGGTGCTGTCTTCCGGCAGCTTGCCGCCGGTCGCCGACGCGACCGCCCATTCCACCGCCAGACGTACGTTGTCGTTGCCGGTCGCGACCGTAAACAGCTTGAAGTTGGGGTTGGCTTCGTGGTTCTCGATCCAGAAGCAGCCGAGCGAGTTGCCGTCCGAAGTGGCGAGCGCGGGCACCGAACGGTTAAACTTCTTGAACTCCGGCAGCGCGCCGACGAGCGACGGGCCGAAGTCCGAGATAATCACGTCGATCTTGTCATGCTTGGAGATCTCCGCGGTCAGCACCTGCTGCGTCCGCGCGGGGTCCCAGTTGGTGACGTCGAACGGCGCAGGATTGAGGAACTTGTATTTGTCATCGAGCACATTCTTCAAGCCCTTGAGCTCGTCGAGGCCCTGGCTGTTGCCAGCGGGACCGCTGAGGAACAGCATGTTGCCGCCGTTCGGAAGGATTTGTTTGATCCAGCGGCCCCAGTTCTCTCCGTCATTGACGAAAGACGCGCCGACGAACTGCGTGTAGTTCTGACCCGCCTTGCCGCCGACATCGACGCGGTAGGGCACCACCACCTTGCCAGCCTTGAACGCGCTGGTCAGCGCCGGGAGTACGGCGGGGCCGGCGTCGCCGAACACGACGAGCGCATCGACTCCTTTCGCCGCGAAGCCCTTGATGTCCGAGATTGCCTTCTGCGTGTCACCCTGGCCGTCAGCGTATTCGTATTTGGTGATGCTGGGGCACAACTCGGCGGTCTGCTTGCCGGACGCGACCGTGACCTGGCGCCAGGAATTGCCGCCGTAGCCGTCGAGCAGCGCAAGCGTCGCCTTTTTCGGTCCGCACCACGACGGTACGTCGGCGGCGAACGTCGGCGACGCCAGCGCCAGCAGCGCCGCAGCGGACAGAAATGTAGTCTTCACGCTATTCATCAGGTTTCCTCCTCTGTTAACTCTAAGCGCGTTTTCGTGCGCCGCTCGTCCAGCGGATCGAGTAGACGCCTATGCCAAAGCCCAGCGCCAGGGCCTGGATTATGGTTTGCGCGGAATAGGGCACGCCTACCGCCAGCGCGAATTGACTAAGTTGGTTGAGAAACACCGCAGCGACCACTGTCGAGACCGGGAAGCCGCGTCCGCCCAGCAGTGAAGTGCCGCCGAGAACGACCACAGCGACGGACGGCAAGAGCAGACTGTTGCCCTGAAACGCTGTCGGCTCGCGCGTGATTCCGGCGATAAGGACGCCAGCTAGGCAGTACAATAACGCTGAAAACACGTAAGCTATCATGCGGTGGATACGGGTGTTGAGCCCTACCGCGCGCGCCGCCAGCGGGTTTGCGCCGATCACCTCGAATCGGCGGCCGACAACCGTTTTTTTCAACACGAAGGAAACAATCGACAGCGCGCCAAGCGCAAACAAGACCGAGTTCGGAACCCCCAGCGTCTCGCCGCCGGCAATTGCAGCCAGCAGATTCGTGGTGATCCGCGGCGTGCCGCCGGAAACGGCGAAGACCCCGCCGTATAGCAGCGCGTTGACGCCGATTGTGGCGATAATCGCGTTCAGGTTCAGGAAACCGACCAATACCCCGTTGGCGAGGCCAGCGACGAGCGCAGAAGTGAACGCGATGAGCAAGGCCGGAGCGAGAAGCGCGTCGTTCCCGTCAGGAAAATGAGTAGCGACGACCACCGCCAACGAGACGCCGCCCGCAACCGAGAGATCGAAACCGCCCTGCTGAACGACCAGGAGCTGCCCCAGTCCTACGATGGCGATGATCGCCGCAAAAGGCAGGCTGCCCTTGAGCGCCCCGAGCGTAAGGCTCGAGGGCGCAAACAGGTAGCAGACCACGATCAGCGCCAGCAACGACGCCAGCATCGTGACGAAGCTGCGCGCCTGCGGGACTGCCAGCAGGCGCCGCGGCATCGTTTCGTGGGCGCTGTCGAGGGTCTGGTTCATTCGTTTCGTCGCTCAGTCAGGCAATGTTGAGCGTGATTTTGACAGCGGCTTGAGCGTTCTTACCGAGTTCGAACGCCTCGATCGCGCGATCCAGCGCGAAGCTGTGAGTCTGGATCGGGGACATGTCGAGCTTGGTGCGTTCGAGGAACTTGATCGCCGAGGGCCAGACGCCGGGTGAGCCGATGCAACCGCGCACCGTCAGGCTCTTGATCTGGATCTTGCCCAGTTCTACAGGGAATTTTTGTTTGATGTTAATTCCGACCATCGAAACGCGGCCTTGAGGCCGCGCGTATTCGAATACGTTGGCGAGCGACGAGGCGTGGCCCGAAGCCTCAACCACAAGATCGCCACCGCCCTTGGTGAGTTCGTGCACGGCCTCGATGGGGTCGCCTGCGCTGGGATCGACTGTCGCATCGACGCCGAGACGCTTGGCGATGTCGCGCCTCAGCGGCACCGGATCGACGACGATGACGCGCGCGCCCATGCCGACGGCGGCGGCGGCGGTGACGAGGCCAATGGTGCCGCCGCCGGAGACGACAACCGTCTCGGAGGCGTTGGTCCCGCCGTTGCGCAGCAGCGCGTAATAACCACAGGTGAACGGCTCGATCAGTGTGCCCTTGGCGTCGTCGACGGCGTCGGGGAGCTTATGCAGCCACTCCGGGCGCGCCGGGAAATACTCGCGATTGGCGCCATCCATGGAAAACCCGAAATGATGGATGCGCTCCGGGGTGTTGATGACGCATTCGCCGACGACCCGGTCGCCCGGTTGCAACGCGGTCACGTTGCGGCCGGTCTCAACGACTTCGCCGACCCACTCATGGCCGGGAATGACGGGATAAGAAATCGGGATGATGTATTGCCCTGCCAGCAGCTCATAATCGGAATGGCAGATGCCTACTCTGCGCGAGCGGATCAGCACTTCGT
>JAJYAH010000372.1 GCA_021779635.1 Pseudomonadota bacterium
CATTCGCGACGATCTATTCGAACATCCTTTACTGGCTCGACGATTATCCGAACACGCTTCGCGAAATTGCCCGTGTGCTGCGGCCGGGCGGGAGGTGTATCGTTCAGGTTCCGGCCGATCGGTTTCGAGAATTCTCGTTTTACCAGCAGCTGTTTGTGAAAACGGGCGATCCGAAATGGGAGTGGCTGAAGCTGTTGGATCGGGGGCGGTCGGAGAATATCAGGAACTGCATGGGGCAAGGGGAGTGGGCATCGAAGTTTGAGGCTGCCGGCCTGGAAGTGGAATCCTGCAAGGCCTATCTGCCCAAGCTCGTGGTGCAGGCATGGGACATTGGGCTGCGTCCGATTTCACCCTTGCTTATTGAAATGACGGATGCCCTGGTGCCCGAAAAACGGCTGGAGATCAAGAGGAAGTGGATCGAGACGTTATATCCAATGCTAGCGCCCTTGTGCGAGATCGCTGACGACGAGAACGGGTTTTTCCTGTTCTCGCTTGTCTCGAGACAGCGTTAAGGGTGGTCAGCTTGAGCGAGGGGTAAAAAGTTCTTCCAGCGCGATACGCGGAAATAGATCAAGCTCGCCGCCGCAAGTCGCATTGAATATCTCGACATCGTTGTTCGCCGCGAGCTCCCTGATGCTCTCGTACTGAGACCACAGCGCGGCCAGCGCGTTGAATTCTGCGAGCCAGCCGCCGCGCAGCTTACCCTTGTCGTCAACGAATATGTCTTTCCCCTTGAGCACGGTTGGCTCGTAGGAATACCGATATTCACCCGACCGGAAATGGTCGTGATCGGTGCCCAACAGATAGAGCTTTTTGCCACCGATATACATCGCAAACATCAGCGCGAGAATCGGCACGGACTGAACACCGGGAAGGGGGCCCGTGAGGTCGGGTATCCCCGCCGGAAAATCGAAGAAGGGTCGTCTCAGGTTGGCATATCGGACGTCACGTCCGGGAAACAGGCCTTCCTCACGTACCAGCAGCTCTTCGGTTTCGCTCAGAATCAACGTCGCTGCACCCAGGCGCTCATGCATCTCGCCGAACCACGAGATCACATCGGCGCGGGTCATCACGCCGTAGGTGATCTGCGGTACGCAATGATATCTGGGAGAAATTTCGGCGTAATCGGGATGAAGATATCCGCTAGACACCGAGATGACGAGTTCATCCTTGAGCGGCCGTATGTTCTGCTTCCTGACGCTCGGTCCGTTGCAAAGAACGAAAATCCTCGCGCCTGGGTGTCTGTTCTTCAAGTCGGCATTGCGAGCGGTGAGGGCGCGAACGGATCGCGATCGCTCTTCTTCCTCGCGCCTGCGCTCTTGCTCCGGCCGGGTGATGTAGAGATATCTGTAGATGAAGAGCGGCAGCGCGTTGCGAAAGGCGCTTTTGAGAAGTCTCACGCGGCTTTCTCTCAATCGAGCCACTTCAGAACCTGGAATACTTCGGCGTAGCGGCAGCCAATGCGCTGTCCGGCATTTTCTGCCTCGTTCTCGAAGAAAGATATCCACTTGTGCCCGGTGCGACTGACTTCGGACGCGTGCGCCATGATCGCTTCGCGCTTCTTCGACCAGGTGTCGGTGATGTCGATGTAGTAGTTGCCGTGAAATTCAATTGGCGAGTGATACCAGTTGCTGCGATACATCAGAAGTCGCGGCACGTGCCGGCTGCTATGTAACGAAGCTCGCCCAACCGCTTGATGATCGTGATGGACGTCGCCGATCCAATGCGTGTAAACGAGCTCGATCTTCTGGTCCTCGATGATGCGAAGGATTTCGATATTGAGAGCGTCGACGAATTCTATCTCCAGGGTCTTGAACGCCCCGCAAATCAGGCGCTTGACCCCGAGGGTTCTCATCGCGGCTTCGCCTTCGGCCTGCGCGAGGCTGTTCGAGCGGACCTCCTGATTGCGATGGTTGGCAAATCCAGAGACGGTGGGGACATAGACCGTGACGTCGTCCCCCTTGCTGACGTGCTTCGCCAAGGCTCCTCCACAGCCAAGTTCGACATCGTCGAAGTGCGCCCCTATTGCCAACACGTTCATTTACTTATTCCTCAGGATCTTTCTCGATTGATCGATGCCGCAATTCAATAAAAGATCGATCGAACTCAAATAAGGTACGAAGTCCCCGTGGAGTTGCGTATAGATCGGGTGCTTGAAATCCTGCCATAGCACCTCAATCCCTGCCGCGGCAAACGGTTCGGGCCGAAAATACGCCTTGGCACCGGGGCCGGAAAGATAGTGATCCGCGCCGATCTTCTTCAGAATATCGACGAGCACTTCGTTGCTTTTGCCCTCCGGAGAAAGGCTGGACGCGACGACCGTTTCAACCCTGATGTCGAAAAGCCGCATCAGAAGCTCAATCGAAGCCTGGTTGAAATCAGCCAGCTTGGTCGAGGGGCGGGCGTACAGCTGTTCTATCTCGGGAAAGATTTCGGCAAAAAACGGCGACTTGCGATAATTCTCGCGCAGAAGGTTAATGTGGTTTGTCCGCCAGTCGACCTTGTCGGAAAGCTCGATTTCGCAGATCGGCGTATCGCGTGGCGCGCTCTTGACGCTGAGGGATATCCACCGGGCGCCGCTGGGCGTCTTGATCTTGTCCCGATGAGTCCAACTGCGGCTCGTCGAATCGACATATTGCGCATTGTCCAGGAACACGAACACATCCGCACTGAGCAGGCGATCAAAGAAGCCAAGATAGGGAAGGAAATCCGGCTGATGAATGACGGCGGTGCGGCTCATGCGAGTTCTTGGATGAGTTGGCAGGCTTTCCGGATTCCATCCAATGAAATTCTGCTTAGACCAGCCATGCTCATATTGGCTATGTCGTCGGGAATGTTGAAAGCGCTCTCGTCGAGCGCCGAATGATGGCCCGCATAGCGCGCAGCGCCGAGGGCGGCAAGGTGTCGGGCAACGGGGATTTCAAAATCCTCGTTCGCAACCACAATCGCCGGGAGCCCCGACGCGGCGGCCTCGAAGGCCGTGATTCCGCCACCGACCACCGCCAGGTCGTGCCGGCTCATCTCCTCGATCAGCGAGGGCACGGCGATCTTCAGCTTGAATTGCGCGCCCATTTCCGCATCAAGCGCGGCCCGATGCTCGAAGCCTGGACCGATCACTACGGTCGCTCCCAACCGGCGGCGGCTCAGCAGTGCGACGACCTTCACGGTCGCGCCGTGTGTATCGGTTCCGCCCATCGAGACCAGCAGTCGTTCGACCTTCAGCCGCTGCCGCCGATGGAGCGCGATATCAGGATTAAGAATCAGGTATTCATGGCCTGTAACTACGCGCCGACCGCCAAGCGGCTGGTCGGCCGTAAAGGCCAACGCGGCAATGTGCAGATCGGCGAGCGATGCGCCATCGCCCTGATCGTCGAATGTCGCGAGCGGGATGCCGGCCTGCTTCACGGCTTGCGCTTGAGCCAGATTGGTGTTGAGCCGATCGTTTATCCAAAGCCTTACTTGTATTCGCCGGATCGCGGCCTGTGCCCACTGTTCAACGTGGTTCAGATCGACGGTTTCAAACGGCAACTCGTCCTCCCGCAGCAACTGGAGCGACGGCTCGTGATCGTTGATAAAGAATATGAAAGGCAGATTACGGGAACGCAGTTCGCGTGCGAGATGGCGCATGCGGAACAGGTGTCCCATGCCGCGCTCGTGCGAGCTCTCTAGGCAAATTGCGAACATAGCGCGATAGCCTGCTCGGTCGTTGCCTGTTCGCCGGCTTGTTCCGCGACGTAACATGCTCGCCGATAATCGACGTCATCGTCCACTGTGAGACGCACCTGCGGAAATCGCTTCGCTGCAACGGCGTTCAGTTGCACGGTCTTGAAGCGCTCCGGATGCTCAATCATGTATTCGTCGACGTGTTCGAAATGGTGAGGCTTGGTCGAGCATCTTGCCGATTCTTCCAATGCGGCGAAGCGAAAGATTTCCGCACCGACGCCGATCGGCAGAACGGAAAACGAGTGGCTGAAGTCCGCCTCCTGCTCGAAATGAAGCTCTATCAGGCGATCGAGCTCAATGACATCGGTGAATGGATTGTCCGCAGTCAGGCGAACCACGTGGTCAAAGCCGGAAGCCTTGGCGCATTGATAGTAGCGATCCAGGACATTGGCCTCACTGCCGCGGAAAACCTCGGTCTCGTTCTCCTCGCAAAAGCGGACGATGAGATCGTCACGCGGGTCTATGGTGGTGGCGACCACCGTTCTCGCCGGGTGCTTGAGGCGCGCAGCGCGGTCCAGCACATGGCCCAGCAGAGGCCTGCCATTGATCGGGCGCAGCACCTTGCCTGGGAGGCGGGTCGAGCCCATCCGGGCCTGGATGATGATGCCGAGTTTTATTGCAGCGCTTCCCATGTCAGCACGTCGTCTGCCTGAAGCGCTTGGCGCGGGCGCCGGCCAATCACGTCCTCAAGATGTTTGGGGGCAATTCCGTAACCGGGGCGCTTGATCGCAAGGTGGCTTGCGGTCAACGGTTCGCCAGCGGCGGCAGCGCGTGCCATCACGATGCTCTTGCGGTTGTTGATCCGGGTCGTCGCCTCACTGGCTGCGGGGTGTTTGCTGCCATCTCCCCGCATTATTTCAAAACTGCGGATCGCGTCGACGATGGCCTTCATTTCGGGTGGATCGGCCGAGAGCATGTGATCTGGTCCGGGCGCATTCTTGTCCCAGGTAAAGTGCTTTTCGATAACGCGGGCGCCCATGGCGGCGGCGCAAATGCAAGCGGTGGTGCCGATTGTGTGGTCAGAATAGCCGATCGCAAGATCGGGAAACTCGCGCTTCATTGCCGCCATAGCGCCGAGATTCACGTGCTCGGGATGAGTAGGGTAGCTCGTGACCGCGTGCAGGAGTATCAGCTCGCGGACACCTTCGGCGAGAATGGCTGCGACGGAATCTCGGACTTCCTCCATGGTGCACATGCCCGTCGAGACAATCATCGGCTTGCCGGTGCGGGCCACGCTGCGCAGGAAAGGAACGTTGACCGCGTCGTCCGAACCGATCTTGTGGGCTCCGACGCCGAGTGCCTCGAGCATGGTTACGTCGGACTCGTGCGATGGCGTGGAGAACCAGTCGAGCCCGCGACGCTCAGCGTAGTCGAAGACTGCCTTGTGCAGGTCGAGATCGATTTCGTATTTCTTGAACAACTCGTGCTGCGAGACCAGTCCGGTATTCTCCATGTCGAACACCGCCTTGCGGCTCGCGACGGCATCGGCAGTGTAGGTCTGCAGCTTGACCGCATCGACACCGGCGCCGGCCGCGGCATCGATGAGAGCCTGCGCCTCGTCGAAGCGCGTGAAGTTGCCGCCAATCTCCGCGATGACGTAGCAACGATCGCTCCTGAAGTTCCGGAACATCGGCGTGGACCTATTTGCCGATAAGCTGGTTGCGTCGTGTGTAGTTACGAACAATGAACGTGCGGTCGTCGACCTGGCCGACGTCATCCTGGGTCTTGCGGGGCAGATAGCACCGGCGACAGACCGGACTCTTCATGAATCCGCGCGGCTGCAGTTGCATTTCGCGGACGGCTTTCATTTTTTCGCCGTGCCAGATCTCGTGCACGGTCTGGGTCCGGGCGTCCCCAATCACCTCACGGTTTTCCTCGTCGTTCGAGCACTTCATCACCAGGCCGTCCGCGCCGATCACGAGCCGCTGGTATTGCTGCGGGCAGGTAAAGTCCTCGAGATACTCGATGTCAGTGTCGTTGCCGAGGTAATCGATCAACGGGTTGAAAGCGACCAGATCGGAAAGGGGCGCAAAGGTCTCGTAATAGCCCTGCGGATTATCCTGAATGGCAGGCCATATGCCTTGAACTTTGATCACCGGCTTTCTCAAGCCGTGTTGCGCTTTGTAATCCTTGATGTCCCTTAGCTTGTTCAGGAGATCATCGAATTTCAGCGGCTTGCGAATGTGTTCATAGGTCTCCTTGAGGCCGTCGATGGAGATGGTGATCCAATCGATGCCGGCTTCCTGAATCTCCTTGAAGAAGTCCAGCGTCAGCCTGCCCCCGTGGGTCAAGGTGGAGACTTCCTTGATGCCGTGGTCCTTGGCGTAGCGGACCGCTTCGACGAATTTTGGATGCACGGTCGCTTCCCCGCGCAAGGAGAGGCGCAGGGCAGGGACCTTGCCGCCGATCTCGTCGATGACACGCTTGAACATGTCGAAGTCCATGATCTTCGCATTCACGTGCTTTCGAAATTCGGCCGAGATCGTGTAGCACATCGGGCAACGAAGATTGCAGACGGAGGCGAGTTCCAGGTCGACGAGCAGCGGATAGTCGGAAACAGTCTGGCTCTCGGCATTCTTCACCCAATCGCCGCGGTATTTCGCATAACCTTCCGTCCAGCCGAGCGACAGGGATTCATGGAACGACGCCTCCCGCCCGGGCGTGTCCATCGAATAGTTTCCCTTGTTGATCGGAACGTGACGCTCTTTCATTGCACTTCTCTCATCCTTGCGATGATCGTCCGGACGCCGTCGCGGAATTCATGTTTTGGAGACCATCCAAGCTCGTGGCGGGCTTTTTCGATATCGGCGCGCGTATCGCTTATCTCGTTGATACGAACGGATTCTCCGCACCTCACGGGCTTAGACGTCGCGGCCTCGGCCTGGGCTGTGGCAATCACTTCGGCCACGCTCAGTGAGGTGCCTGTTCCGCCATTATACACATTGTAACCGGGCGGGGCGTTCAAGGTCGCCACAAGCAGCTCGATCAGATCGTCCATATACAGATAGTCCCGCCTCGGAGCCAGATCCTGCACCTTGATCTCGCCGGCGGAAAGAACTTGCCTGAGAATGGTCGGGATCAGGAAGTTTTCGTTCTGTCCAAAGCCGTAGACGTTGAATGGCCGGACGACGTTGACGTTGAGACCGTGCGTCCTTGCGTAAAACTCGCAAGCCATTTCGGCCTGCATCTTGCT
>JAJYAH010000373.1 GCA_021779635.1 Pseudomonadota bacterium
CTTTTCACACGAGTGGAATAAAGCGCTATGGGCCAGGTTCTACACGGCAGCGCCACCACGACAGAGGCGATCCGTCGAGCGATACAGCGTAGTCAAGAGAGCCTGAGGGGGCTCGCCAAACGCTGCGGGATCAACCCCAAGACGGTCGCAAAATGGAAGCAGCGCGGCTCTGTCGCTGATCGCCCGACCGGGCCGAGGCAGCCGCGCTCGACGATCCTTTCCCTCGAGGATGAGGCTATCATTGTCGCCTTCCGCAGGCACACACTGCTGCCGCTCGACGACTGCCTGTATGCCCTGCAGGGAACCATCCCGCATCTGACGCGCTCGTCATTTGATCTCATAGTGGTCCTGCCTCCGGTCCCGGAGGGATTGATCATGCCAGAGGTCGAAGAACTGATCCGCGCCAGCGGCGCCGAGCTGCGGCTCGGGGGCGACAAGGCCTTCAATCCGCCGGCGCTCAATTCTCCAGTCCCCTCAGCCGGAGAGCTATTTCGAGCCGATCAACTGGCATCGTACCGTCCTGCAAGAGCTCGGCCACTGGACCAAGCATCCATCGCGATTGGCGCGCGACCTGTCAGGAGCATTCGGCGCGAAATCCTATGCGTGCGAAGAGCTCTGTGCGGAGATGACGTCCGCGTTCTGCTGCGGGAACCTTGGCATTGTCCCGACCGTTCACCACGGCGACGATATCGGCTCCTGGCTGGGGATGCTGCCGGAAGACAACCGCGCCGTGATCCGCGCTGCCAGCGCGCCTCCAAGACGGACGGATTACCTGCTTGCGTTCCGGGCGGTTGCCGTCGCTGTTCCTGGATGCAAGCGAGACGCGGCGTGAAGAGCGCCGCGCAAGCTTCGGTGTGCGCTAGGCGCTGCCGTCACCTGTCGGAACGAACCCTCGATAACCAAAGGACCCGGAATGAAAAGGACCTCATTGACCCATCCGTTGGAGATCGCGGCCGTATCGGCAGGGCCAGATCTCGGACGGGTTGGCATTACCTTCTGCCCAGGAAAATCTGACCAGCATGCCATGAGCGGTTATTGGGATCGCGATCTCTCCCTCGATCTTGACGCCATCCGAGATTGGGGAGCGGCCGCCGTCGTCACGTTGGTCGAGGCGAAGGAGTTGATCCTGCTCCGGGTGGAGAACCTTGGCGAGGAGGTGCGTCGTCGAGGGATGTTCTGGTTCCACCTGCCCATCGCCGATGTTTCGACACCGGACGAGGGGTTCGAGCGGAACTGGGCATCTTCCGGCGACGCGCTTCGGACTCTCCTGCGCGATGGGCGCGACGTGCTGGTGCATTGCCGAGGCGGGCTCGGCCGTGCCGGCACCATCGCCGCTCGGCTGCTGATCGAACTTGGCATGGAGCCATCCGCCGCAATACGTCGTGTCCGCACCGTGCGGCCCGGCGCGATTGAGACACGCGAACAGGAAGAATATGTCCTAGGTCTCGACATGAAAATATAACAGAATCTCGGAGAAGATTATGGACTGGTTCGAGAAACTCACCGGGTTTCGCGAGAGCAGCTACGAAGAAACGCGTGCCCGGCTGGAAGTTGAGGGTGACAGCCTGCGCTCACGCGTCAACGGCGCGCGCTATGGGATCGGCCAGCTTGAATTGACGTCGCTTGAGGCTATGCGCGAGAGGGCGAAATCTTCCGGAAATCTCTCTGGACGCATCAGGACCAGCGTGGTGACGGGTGACGTACGTCGTATGCACCGGTCTCCAGAAAACGCCGGCGCGCTCTTCCAGGTCGCCTCTCAGTTCAATCTGCTCGAGATGGTTTCGCCCGACGTGACCCCGGAACATGGCGTGACCCGGTACGAGAGCGACCCCACTCAGGGGCCGGCTTGCGCGATCGCGGCCGGCGCCGCGACGATCTACCGTAACTACTTCGCGCCTGCCCAGGGTGGCCATGGCCAGACCGCGACGAGGCAACTCGATGGGCTCGCCGACCTGGGCGCAGCTCTGAGCCTCGGCACGAATATGCCTGTCGGCGAGCTTTGGACGATGCGGAATGGCTACGCGTTGGCGACGCAGAAGGGCCTCGATGCTATCGGGCGCCATCTCGAAACGCGGACGCCGGAACAGATCGATATCCTGCGCGGCAAGCAGCGCATCGGAATCCATCGCGACGTGGAGGTCACCGAGGCCGCCGGGCCAGCTCGACCTCGGGTATCCCAGTCGTTCTGCTCGGCGCTTCCCGTCGCGTACCGCCGCGTGCCGCCCGCGCATTGGGGGCCATTCGCTTCGCTGGTCCTCGAGGCCGCATACGAAGCCACGATGTGGGCGGCCGTGCTGAACGCGCAACGCGGTGGGTCAAACGTAGTTTTCCTGACGCTTCTCGGCGGAGGCGCCTTTGGCAATCACAGCACTTGGATTCACGCCGCCATGCGCCGGGCGCTGGACTTGATGCGGGCTTTTGCTCTCGACGTGAGGTTCGTGAGTTACGCGTCGCCGGCGAAAGAGACGCTGGCTATCATCGAAGACTTTCGATAAAGCCGTCACAATTCTTGGGGCCTTGGCTCCGCATATCTCGTGCTGGCTGCGATAGCGAGCGCGGTAACGCCTTCCGTCTATTCGGGAATCGCTCGCGATTCCGCCAGCTCGGATTCCGCTCTAACTCACCACCGGATAGAAGGGCTTACCCCAGTCCCGATCTGGGTTTTCCATCATGATGTCGATCATCACCGGGAGGAGCGAGCCGAGGACGGCGGCGCCGTCGCGCACTTGATTGCGATTGATGCCGCTGTTCCAGGTTGCGCCGCCATGGATCAACTGATTTCGCAGCACATAAAGTCGGTCGAAAAGAATTGATAGGATTTTGGCGGTCTCGCGTTCTGCCATGGCGCGAACGGTCACCTTCTGGCTGGACGCCAGACGGGTTTCCCAATCTGCAAAACCTTCCAGACCGTTATGGTGGTTCCAAAAAGGCGCAAAGATATACCGGTTGGCGAGGAGTAGCCGAATTTCTTGGGAGAAGCGCTTCCAAACCGAGTTGTAAATCCGGTGCTCGCGATCGAGAGCTACAAGCGCGTCAAAATAGGTGTTGAAGGCTCCTCGTTCGCTCGCAAGCTCGTCGCGTAGCTCGGCCGCGTAAGCTGAGTTGAAGCTGATCCATAGCAGGATGAAACGCACATCTGGATCATTGGTCTCCGTTTCAGCCCGGCCCAGCCAACTGATAGCTCGATGGATGCGCAGCCCAATGTGCTCGGGGAACCTCTCGCGAATGCGCCGCTGCTTATCCTTCAGTTGCGCGAAGGACAGAGCGCTTGCCTCAGTCATGGTCGATGGGGTGCATAATGACGAGATCCTTCGCGATCTTGAGCGATTGCCGCGCAAAGCTAACAGACTGAGCGTCCGGGGGGAATTCTTCCGCTCCGTCGGAGAAATATGGTTGTCCATATGAGCCGCCGATATCAGCCAATATGAGGGGCATAACCTGTGAAGGAAAAGTCGCGGTGACTGACCGCCAGAATTCGATCGGAATCATCACTTCATTCCGCCGCATGAACCAAAGCGTCCACGGCGGATTGTACTGAGCGAGCGAAGCGGGACCAGCTCGGCGCAAATGCCGTCTCTGCATCCACTCCGATAGCTCGACAATCTTCGCCGCGACGTCGTCCGGCTGGGCGAGACCAGAAAATCGGATGACGGCGAACCGTGCGGGCGGCATCACGCGCAATCGAACTCTGGCGCCATTTGGTTGGGGTAGCGTCTCCAACGAATAGCTGCGCGGCATCGTGAATCGTACAACCCATTCTCCAGCCGTCTGGGTTTGGGTGACGGGCGCGGTCATTGCGATCTTTTCGCCGGCCGTTTCCTGGGTCACCGGTGCCGTCATGGCAAGGCCTTGCTTCCGCCTCTTGCTACCGAAGATATATGCCGCGAGCAGGCGAAATCCCTTGCGGGCCGCCTCCTTCTGCTCGCCGGTCACGGTGACCTCCGCGACGACGAGCGCGGGATAGTCGCGGATTTCGAACGCGCGATCTTGAACAACGCTTCCGAAGACAGGCTCCTCAACAGCCACGGCTGGACCTCCAAGCAAGGTTAGGCTCAGGATTGTTCCAAGAATCAAGGCGCACGTCACGGCTGGAGCCGATCGTCCACCATCTCGGTGTTGCATTGGGTGGGCGCTCGGGCGCCGACCCTGCGCGGCACCTGATGCTGCCGGTGAGCAAAGATACACTGCTCCGGGTGGTGCGACGACGCGTGCTTCCAGACGGAGCCGACACCGTCAATGTCCTTGGTATCGATGACTTCGCCTGGAAGCGTGGCCAACGCTACGGCACGCTGTTGTGCAACCTGGAACGGCGGCGAATAATTGACCTGTTGCCAGATCGGGAAGCCGCATCGGTGGAAGCTTGGCTCGCTGCTCACCCCGAGATCACCATCATCTCGCGCGATCGCGGTGGCGGATACGGCCAAGCCGCAACGAAGGCCGCACCACAGGCCGTGCAGGTCGCCGACCGCTGGCACCTGATGGATAATGCCAGCGCTGCTTTTCTGGATGCGGTACGCCGTTCGATGCGCCAGATACGACAAGCGCTCTGCCTGGCCTCAAGCAGGAGGCGCTTGCCGACATGGATCAGCCAGAGCGCCTGGTCGGTCGGCCCGTTCGCTTTTGCGAGCAGCGTCGCGGGATCGTTGAGGTCCGCGTCGGTTGGGAGCAGCTGCCCGTCAACGTCCACGATGTCGCGAAGGCCAATACTCCCAAACACCATATTATCGCGTCTGCAATGTCCTTTGATATGCCCACATTCGCACGCGCGGGTGTCAGAAGCTTTCACCCCCATATTCGCGGAGCATGCAGAGCGCGTTGACTAGGGCCATCTCCTCGATCGTCCGGCACGGCGTCTCCAAGAGATCCGGGCTGGCGAACACCATCGCCGCGACCTGGGCCCGGGAGACCGCCACGTTGATGCGGTTCAGCGAGAACAGGAACGCGATGTCGCGCGGCAGCTCCTCCCCGCTGGAGGTCGTCATCGAGACGAGGCACACAGGCGCCTCCTGTCCCTGGAACCGGTCAACGGTCCCCACGCGGACCGCAGCGGGCAGCCGCGCTCGGAGCGCGTTCACCTGCGCGTTGTAAGGCGCGACGACGAGGATGTCGGAGTGTCCGACGACCTGCTCCCGACCGTCGCGATTCCGGTAGGTCGATCCCTCAACCTCGGTGATCCGCGCGGCGATCGCGTCGATCTCCTCTGGGCTCACCTGCGAGCGGCCCGAATGCACGACGGCGCGCATCCCCGCGCCAACCAGGTCGTCGCCGGCGCGGGAGACGAGTGTCTGCCCGCCCGCCGCTTCGTCGCTCCCAAGTCTGTCCTCATAGACGGCGGTCGAGATGAAGCCGCAGACGCGCGGATGCATGCGCCGGCTGATGGGGATGAAGACGCCGCGATCCGAAGGCACGACGCGATGGCCATCGATCAGGTATTCGAGGCATGAGCGGCCGCTGTCGCCTGGATGGCTGCCCTGCAAGGGCTGCGGGAGCTGCATCGGGTCGCCGACCAGCACGATGTTGCGCGCGCACCGGCCCATGGCGAGGATGTTGGCGATTGAGACCTGTCCAGCCTCGTCGACCATCAGATAATCATAGGCCGCCTCGTCATAGCGCGCGAAGTGCCAAGCGGTCGCGCCGACAACTTGCGCCGCCGCGATCTCGGGCGCGTCGTTGTCATTCACGAAGACGATACCGGGGTGCGCCTCGTCGTCGCCGTCGTCCGACACCTTCTGGACGACGCTGCACGCGACGCCCCCGGCCCGCGCGCGATCGGCGACCGCCTCGAGCAGGTTCCCGATGGCCTTATGGCTGTTCGACGAGACCGCGATGCGCTTGCCCGCGCGGATGAGATCCACGATCGACAGCGCGCTCACGTAGGTCTTGCCGGTGCCCGGCGGGCCCTGGATTGCGAGTGTGGTGCCCGCCATCGCGGCGATGGCGCAGCTGGTGTCGGTCGGCAGATCGCCGTCGGCGGGGATGACGCCCGTGGGGCGCAGGCCGTCGACGAACACCGGCGGCGACCGCGTCAGCAGGTGCTCGATCGCGGGCAGCCGTCCGGGACCCGAGATCACCTCGTCGATAACGGCGGCTACGGCCTTCCGCAGCACCTTGTTGCGGAGCGGCTGCGGCGGCAGCAGGTCCAGGGCGTCGGGCAGCGGACCCTTGGCGGTCGACCGGCGCAGCACCAGAGTTTTAGTGTCGTGGTCGATCGATCGGAGGTTGACCTCTTCGATGCCGACGGCAGGCTTGATGCTGGGCGACTTCCCGGCCCGGAGCTTCGTCTCCTGCTCGGGAAAGGAGTAGGTCCGCTCGAACGACTGCCTCGTCACCTGGACGGGCTCGTCGATGGCGACCAGACCCTGGATGCATTCGAGGTCGTCGAGCAGTTCCTCGCTCTCCTGCGCGAGGCGGTCGAAGATGGCCCAGTAGGTCGGCTTGTCCTCGCGGCGGTAGAACTGGCTGAGGTCGAGCAGCAGGTCGGCGACCCGGTCACCGAGGCGCTCCCGCACCGGAAGCAGCCTGGCGCGCAGCGCGGCGAGCTCCTCGTCCTCCGCCGCGACGTTGGACAGCGTCCCCCCCTCGGGCACGTCGCCCAGCACCGGCCACGGCATCGTCGCCGGCCGGGCGTCGCGGACGAGCCAGTCGCGTAGCAGCTGGGTCGAGAAGCAGTCGGTGCGATTGTAGTCGTGGATCTCGTCGAGCAGGCGCTGTTCCTTCGTCTGCCGCCACTCCTCGTAGAAGACCACGCTGGCTCCGGCTGTCGCGACGTCGGCGGCCCGCTTTTCCATGTAGAAGGCCTCGAGATCCTTGATCGAGTAGCCCTTCTCGGATGCGACCAGGCCGCCGGACACGACTTTGAACAGGTCGACGAAGCGGCGTTCGCGCTGTAGCTGGTCCAGCCCCGCCTCGCCGGTGC
>JAJYAH010000374.1 GCA_021779635.1 Pseudomonadota bacterium
GGCAAAGCGAGCGCGAGCAGCATCAGCGCATGCGCGGTGCCAGCGGTATCGGCCGCGGTGAACAGGCCGTGTTCGAACAACATCCGCACCACCGGTTCGCTGAGCACGATCAATCCCAGCATCGCCGGCAGGGCGAGGCCGACCGCGAGTTCGAGACCGCGCGACTCGGCGTGTGCGGCGGCGATCCGGTCGCCGTTGCGCAGCGCGCGCGTCAGCTCGGGCACCAATACGGTGCCCATCGCAACACCGACAATGCCGAGCGGCAGCTCGATCAGCCGGTTGGCGAAATACAGCCACGACACCGCCGATGGCGATGACGAGGCAATGACGGCGCCGGCGACGACCAGCCATTGCGGCCCTGCGCTTGCGATCATGCCCGGGATCGCCTTGCCGAGAAAACCACGCATCGGCGCATCGAACGATATCCGCAGCGGTGTTGCGGTGTTGCCGCCGCCACCTCGCCCGACCAGGATCAGCAATTGCAGCAGTCCGGCGATGCCGACCGTGGCCGCGATCGCGAGCGCGGCGAAAGTTGCATCCTGCCGCCAGAAGAGCAGGGCGATCATGACAGCGATCAGCGCGATGTTGAACAGGAGCGGCGAGAACGCGGTCAGCGCAAAGCGCGCTTGCGCGTTCAACAGCGCCATCATCACCGTGGCCGGGCCGGCAAAGGCGAGATAGGGCAGCATCAGGCGGGCATCGTTGACGGCGAGCTGCAGGGCCTCGTGCCCGGCAAACCCCGGCGCCAGAGCGGTCACGACCAGCGGCATCAACAGGCCGAGCACTGCGGCCGCCGCCAGCAATGCCGCGCTGACGGTGCCGATGACGCGGCCTGCGAACGCGGCGGCAGCATTGGCGCCCTCGGCCTCGCGCACGTGCAACCACGCCGGCACCAGGGCCGCGTTCAGCGCGCCCTCGGTCAACAGCCGCCGGACGACATTGACCAGTTGAAACGCCACCAGGAACGCATCCGCCACGGGGCCCGCGCCAAGCAGTGCGGCGATCATCGAATCGCGCGCGAATCCCATCAGCCGCGAGGCCAGCGTTCCCGTCGACACTGTGAGGAAGGAACGGATCATGGGGGGCTTCTATCATGGTGCGGCTTGCTGGCCCTAGTGTCCCGGCTCCAACATTCGTTGGAGCCGGGACACTAGAAAAAATGTGGTTCTCGTGCCGCTTTCGATTTGAAGTTCCTGTTGCGGACTCGCGGCATCCGGTGCAGGAACTTGAAATCGGCGGCACGATGTTGATCGTGATCGGCCGCTGCACCTTCCAGCCGACTTGGATCGGATTTTCCCCGCAATCGCAATGCCGCAACAGGACTGATCGATGACAGAAGCGAAATATGACGTTCTCGGGATTGGCAACGCGATTTTCGACGTGCTGGTGCAGACCGACGAGAGCTTCCTTGCCGCCCACGGCATGACCAAAGGCGGCATGGCGCTGATCGACGAGGCGCGCGCCGCGTCGATCTACCGGGATATGGGGCCTGCGGTGGAGATGTCCGGCGGTTCGGCGGCCAACACCATTGTCGGGATCGCCGGTTTTGGCGCGCGGGCGGCCTATGTCGGCAAGATCAGGGACGACCAGATCGGCGGCTTGTATGCCCATGACATCCGCGCAGCAGGGGTCGCGTTCGAGACCAGGCCCGCGCCGCAAGGCCCGGCCACCGGCTGTTCCTACATTCTGGTGACGCCGGACGGCGAGCGCACCATGAATACCTATCTCGGTGCGGCGCAGGAACTGACGCCCGACGATATCGACGCAGCCCAGGTCGCAGCCTCTGCGATCGTCTATCTCGAAGGCTATCTGTGGGACCCCAAAAGCGCGAAGGAAGCCTTTGTGAAGGCATCGACCGTCGCGCATGATTCGGGCCGCCAGGTGGCGCTGACGCTGTCGGATTCGTTTTGCGTGGATCGCTATCGCGGCGAGTTCCTCGACCTGATGCGCCAGGGCACCGTCGACCTGATTTTCGCCAACGAGGCAGAACTGCATTCGCTGTACCAGACCTCGGATTTCGACACCGCCCTTGCCCAATTGCGCAAGGACACCAGGCTCGGCGTCGTCACCCGCAGCGAGAAGGGCTGCGTGGTGGCCTCGGCGGACGGCGTCGTCGCGGTGCCGGCATTTCCGATTGAAAAGCTGGTCGACACCACCGGCGCCGGCGATCTGTTCGCCGCCGGATTCCTGTTCGGGCTGGTGCGCGGCGCCGGTCATGAAAATGCCGGGCGGCTCGGCGCGCTGGCGGCGGCTGAAATCATCCAGCACATCGGCGCGCGGCCGCAGACCTCGCTGAAGGAATTGGCGCAAAGCAACGGGCTGCCGGTTTAGGCAGGATCCGGAGAAATCAGAGCCATCGTTGGGGAGGACCGCCCCACTCGGGTAGTGGTGTGCGGCCCGAGACCTGCCGCGATATCCGCCGTTCGGTCGGTATCAAGGGAAAAGCGGAGATCACGCGTACATCGTCAAGCCGGCGCGATTGACGTAAAGCCGGCCTTGGCTCTGGCGGAAGGCCGGTCGGCCAATTATGCTGCGTAGACGTGTTCGGCCGCGCGATGGCTCTCTGCGATCCGAGGGCCCGGCGGTTTGGTCGGGTCGTCGATGCATGAATGATTTTGCCTTACCTGTAACGCGATACGCGCTCAGCGGTGACGTGAGTATTGCATATCAGGTGATGGGTGACGGGCCGATCGATCTCGTCATGGTGCCGGGCGTGGTATCGCATGTCGAGTTCATGCATGAATTGCCCGGTTACACGGCGTTTCTTCGCCGCCTTTCGAACTTCGCGCGCGTCATCACCTTCGACAAGAGGGGGCAGGGATTGTCCGACAGGGTATCCGGCGCCCCTTCGCTGGAAGAGCGCATGGATGACGTTCGCGCCGTAATGGACGCTGCAGATTCGAAGCGTGCCGTCCTGATGGGATTTTCCGAAGGTTGCGCGATGAGCGCCTTGTTTGCCGCAACCTACCCGGAACGGGCATCCAATCTGCTGCTCTTTGGTGGATTTGCGCTGTCGACGATGGCCGGCGACTTTGAGAAGAAAACTGCTGAACGTTTGAAGAATTGGGGCTCCGGCAACTCGATCAGGATGGCATGGCCGAGCCTGCGGGCTAGTCCTCAAGGCCTGGACTCGTTGGCAAAGTTGGAGCGCCTCTCGGCCAGCCCCGGTGCGATCAAGGCACTCACGCTATTGAACGCTCAAATCGACGTCCGGCCGATTCTGCCCGCCATTCAAATCCCGACGCTGGTCCTTCATCGCAGAGGGGACCTCCAGGTTCCAATCGCGGCAGGCCGCGATCTCGTCAGGCAAATACCGGGCGCAGAATTCATCGAATATGCGGGCGACGATCACGTGTTCTGGTCCGGCGACGTCGAAACGCTGCTGGGTGATATCCAGCAATTCTTGACGGGCAGTCGAGAGCATTCATCACTCGACATTGAACGCATTCTGGCCACCGTCCTTTTCACTGACATTGTCGGCTCCACAAGCAGCGCCGTTGCCGCCGGCGATCTTACATGGCGCCACATGCTTGACAGTCACGATCAAATCGCCAGGCACATGGTGGAGAAGCACCGAGGCAATTTGATCAAGACCACCGGCGACGGCATTTTGGCGACCTTCGATGGTCCGGGTCGCGCGGTCCGCTGTGCCCTGGCGTTCGAAGCCGCAGCCAGGCAAATCGGTTTGCCGCTTCGCGCCGGTCTTCACACAGGGGAGATCGAGGTACGGGATCGCGACGTGGGAGGTATTGCGGTTCATGCTGCCGCTCGCGTCATGGCGCAATGTCAACCGAATGAAGTATGGGTATCAAGGGTCGTGACAGACCTGGTCGCCGGCGCAGGTCTGAAATTTTCCGAACGCGGGTCACACGAACTCAAGGGCTTTCCGGGACGCTGGGATTTGTTCGCCGCACATGCCTAGCTCACTTCTGCTATCGGTACTAAACCACCATCGCGGCAGCCCTTTGTCCGATGCGGAAGGCCAACCGGCTTCAGCTATCGACCGCTGTGCTCCCCCAACTTGATGGCACGTTCCTCAGCCGGAACAGCATGTATCGGATGAAGGTGCCGGGACGAGCAGTATCCTTCCTGTTCCCGGATCAGCGTATTTGGTTGGCCCCAATGCAGGCAAACTGTCGTAGGCTGCGCAATCCGGCGGAGAAAAAGTCGTTATGAAAACAGCCTCCCCAAACAATCGACCCGCGCCGGCGCCGACGAAGTCCCCAAACCCGGACCTCCCTGACATCGCTGCTGCGTCGATCTCCGACACGCTCGCGGCACTTCATGTCGACCCTGACGCCGGGCTCACCCTGGTGGAGACGAACGCTCGCCGGAAGGAGTACGGCTACAACGAGGTGGCGGAGAAAAAGGGCCACCCGCTGCTCAAATTTCTCGCTAAATTTTGGGGAATCTCGGCGTGGATGCTCGAACTGATCATGGTGCTGTCAGCGGTGCTCGGGAATTACCCTGATCTCGCTGTGGTCGGCGCACTGCTGGTCGTCAACGCCGTGCTGGGCTTTTTGCAGGAGCAGCGCGCTGTCGGTGTCGTTGAAGCACTGCGGCGACGGTTGCAGGTCAGTGCGCGCGTGCGTCGCGATTCAGGCTGGCAGGTCGTTCCTGCCCGCGAGCTGGTCCCCGGCGATATCGTTCGGCTGCGATCCGGCGACATCATCCCGGCGGACGTCAAGCTCCTCAGCGGAGCGTTGAGCGTCGACCAGTCGGCGCTGACCGGTGAATCGAAAGACGCGGATAAGGCGCCGGGCGAAGTGCTGTCGTCAGGGTCCGTCGCCCGGCGCGGTGAAGGCAATGGCGTAGTGATGCTGACCGGAGCGAAGACCTACTTTGGCCGCACTACGGAACTTGTGCAGGAGGCGCGCCCGAAGCTTCACATCGAAGAGGTCGTAGCCAACGTCGTCCGCTGGCTCTTCGTCATTGTTAGTGCGCTGTTGGGCTTCGTCGTCGTGCTGTCGCTGATTCGCGGCGCGCCACTCATTGAAATGATCCCGCTTATGCTTGTTCTGCTGATGAGCGCGGTGCCGGTCGCTCTTCCCGTCATGTTCACGGTCAGCATGGCGCTCGGGTCGAAGGAGCTGGCCAAGCGCGGCGTTCTGGTCACCCGCCTTAGCGCGGCCGAGGACGCCGCGACGATGGATGTGCTCTGCGTGGACAAGACGGGCACGATCACGATGAACCAGCTCACCGTCACCGGCGTCATCCCGCTGGCTCACGCGACGGAAGCCGATGTGTTGTTCGCGGGCGCTCTTGCATCGCAAGAAGCCAATCAGGACCCGATTGACCTCGCTTTCCTCGCAGCCGCGAAAGCGCATCACGTGTTCGACGGCCTTCCCGCCGTCACACCGGTCTCATTCGCGCCCTTTGATGCGAAAAGCCGGCGGACGGAGGCCGTGGTCGACCAGAACGGCCGGCGGCTGCGCGTGATGAAAGGCGCCGTGCGCACCATCGCCGAGGCCTGTGGACTTCAGACCTCGGAAGTCGAGGCGCTGGAGGTGCGCGTCAGCGCGGCGGCCGCGAAAGGCTACCGGACGCTGGCGGTGGCACTTGGCCCCGATACAGGCGCTCCGGCCTTGGTCGGACTGGTGTCGCTGTATGATCCGCCGCGGCCCGACGCCAAGCAGCTCATCGCCACACTTCTCGACCTCGGCGTTCCGGTAAAGATGCTCACTGGCGACGCTCTGCCGGTGGCGCTCGAGATCGGCCAGGGAGTCGGGTTGCCCAACATCCGGCGCGTGGCCGATCTGAAGGCGGCGAGCACGGTGGCCGGCAACGAGGCCGTTGACTTGCTAGCAGGTGCGGATGGCTTCGCCGAGGTGTATCCGGAGGACAAGTACATTGTCGTGCAGCACCTGCAGGCCGCAGGGCACGTAACCGGCATGACGGGCGACGGCGTCAACGACGCACCGGCCCTTCGGCAGGCGGAAGTTGGAATCGCCGTCAGCACCGCGACCGATGTGGCCAAGGGGGCCGCGAGCGTCGTTTTGACCGAGGCCGGTCTGACGAACATTGTGGCGCTGGTCGAGCAGGGGCGGACAATTTACCAGCGCATTCTCACGTGGATCATCAACAAGATCAGCCGAACAATCCTCAAGGCTGCCTTCGTGGCCATCGCATTCGTGGTCACCGGCAAGTTCGTTGTCTCGGCCTTCGCGATGCTGTTGTTGGTCTTCCTGACGGACTTCGCGAAAATCTCGCTTGCCACCGACAATGTTCGGCCATCCAGGAAGCCGGAAACATGGAACATAGGAGGCTTCATCGCCGTGTCGGTCGTGCTTGGTGTTGCGATGGTTGCTGAAACGCTCTTCCTGTTATGGATCGGCTGGACGAAATTCGGTTTGGCAACCGACAACAATGCCCTCCACACCTTTAGCTTTCTTATGCTGCTCTACTTTGCTGTATTTTCGGTCGTGTCCGCACGAGAGCGCCGCTGGTTCTGGGCGACGTTGCCGAGCAAAACCTTCATGACGGCGCTCGCTGCGGATGCCGTCACGGGCACCGTCCTGACGTGGGTGGGACTGCCCGGGCTTCCGCCCTTACCTTGGTGGCAGACGCTTGTAGTATTTATTTATGCCATGGTCTCCTGTCTGGCTCTGAACGACGCCGTGAAGGTCGCGATGATCAATTGGCGGGTTCCAGCCAGCTCCGGCAAATTGGTTGCCGCATAGCGGTAGCGGGAAAAAGCGCATGTACCGAAGTCGACGTGATCTTCGGTCAGACGAGCCATTCAAGCAATCTTGAATCCACCGGTCCTCTTTCAAGCGCTCTCGAATCAGGCCGTTTTGGCCGCCTTCAATCCGAGCCGCGCCTCGACCGCGTCGCGCATCACGAATTTCTGGATCTTGCCGGTGACCGTCATTGGAAACTCGTCGACGAA
>JAJYAH010000375.1 GCA_021779635.1 Pseudomonadota bacterium
GCGCTGTTCCTGCAGCGTTTCGTCGAGAACGCCAAAAGCTGGCTGCATGTCGACATCTATGGCTGGACGCCTTCGGCAAAGCCGGCGCGCCCGGAAGGCGGCGAATGCCAGGCCGCGCGCGCGATCTATAAACTGCTGGGCGAACGCTATGGATGATCCACGCCTGACGCCGGCGCGGCCCGACCTCGCCGCGCTATATCTCAAGGGCAAGATCGAGGCGGCGCGCTATGCCGCCGGCGAGCCCCTGGAGATCGTCGACAGCATCGCGCCGCTGCGCAGTGAGCCATCCTCCAATGCCACGCTGTTGACGCAGGCGCTGAAGGGCGAGCGCGTGACGATTTACGACAGCGACGGCGAAGGCTGGGCCTGGGGTCAATTGAACAGCGACGGCTATGTTGGCTGGCTTCCCGATCGCGCGCTGGCAAAGCCTGCGGCGACGCCAACGCACAAGATCACCGCGCTCCGGACATTTGCGTTTCCGGGTCCCTCGATCAAATTGCCGCCGGTCGAAACGCTCGTGATGGGGACAACGCTGACGGTGCTGCGCGAGGAAGGCGCTTTCGCTGTCACGCGCGAGGGCTGGTATCTGCCGCTGCGGCATGTCGGCGGTATCGACAGTCATGAGAACGATTTCGTCGCGGTGGCCGAGCGGTTCATCGGCACGCCCTATCTGTGGGGCGGCAAGAGCAGCCTCGGCATTGATTGCTCCGGCCTGGTTCAGATATCGTTGACCGCGGCGGGCACCGGCTGCCCGCGCGACAGCGACATGCAGCAGGATGGCCTCGGCAAGACACTGGACGCAACGGAATCGAAAAAATTGCAGCGCGGCGATTTGATTTTCTGGAAAGGCCATATCGCGATCGCACGGGATTCCAGCAGCATCGTCCATGCCAACGCGCACCACATGGCGACCGTGATCGAAAACGCGCGCGACGCCATCGCCCGCATCAAGGCTTCAGGCAGCGAGATCACCGCGATCAAACGGCTGAAATGATCGCCTTCAAGTGGCGGTCGCGCCGCCCGGCGCCGTCTCAAGCCGGAACGCGGCGGCGAACAGCGCGCGGGTGTAGTCGGTCTTCGGATTCTTGAACAGCTCCGAAGCGGCTCCCTCCTCCACCACCTTGCCGTGACGCATCACGATCAAATGGCTCGCAAGCGAGGCCACCACCCGCAAGTCGTGCGAAATGAACATGTAGGTCAGGTCGCGCTTGCGTTGCAGTTCGCGCAGCAGATCGACCATCTGCGCCTGGAACAGCATGTCGAGCGCGCTGGTCGGCTCGTCCAGCACGACGAAATTCGGCTCCAGTACCGCTGCGCGGGCAATGCTGATACGTTGGCGCTGGCCGCCGGAGAATTCGTGCGGATAGCGGAATCGCGTCGCCGGATCCATGCCGACATCCCTGAGCGCCTTGATCACGCGCGCTTCGCGTTCGGCCTCCGTTAGCGCGCGCTGATGCACGCTGAGGCCTTCGGCAACAATATCTCCGATCGACATCCGCGGGCTGAGTGCGCCGAACGGATCCTGAAACACGATCTGCATGTCGCGGCGGAACGGCCGCATCGCCTTGAAACGCAGGCCCTGGATATTGCTGCCGAGAAAGACAATCGGCCCGTCGGATGAAATCAGCCGAAGCAGCGCCAGACCCAGCGTGGTCTTTCCGGAGCCGGATTCGCCGACCACGCCGAGCGTTTCGCCCTTGCGCACCGAGAGGCTGACGCCGTCCACCGCCTTGATATGACCGACCGTGGTGCGGAGCACGCCGCGCTTAACCGGAAACCAGACCTTCAAATCGTCGGCCGATATCACCACCGGAGACAGAGGTCGCGGCGGCGCCGGATCGGGCTTCGGCTCGGCGGCGAGCAATGCGCGGGTGTAGGGATGTTTCGGCGCGGTAAAGACCTGCTCCACCGGGCCCTGCTCGACGATCCTGCCGCCGTTCATGACGCAGACCACATCGGCGATGCGGCGCACGATGCCGAGATCGTGGGTGATGAACAACAGGCTCATGCCGAGCCGGCCGCGAATCTCGGCCAAGAGCGCCAGAATCTGCGCCTGCACGGTGACATCGAGCGCGGTGGTCGGCTCGTCCGCAATCAGCAAATCCGGCTCGTTTGCGAGCGCCATCGCGATCATCACCCGCTGGCGCTGGCCGCCGGATAATTGATGCGGATAGCTCGCCAGCCGGGTTTCCGGCTCGGGAATGCCGACCTGGGTGAGCAGTTCGAGCGTCCGCGCCCGCGCCATGCCCCCGCGAATTCCACTGTGCAGTTGCAGGATCTCGCCGATCTGCGACTCGATCGTATGCAGCGGATTGAGCGACGTCATCGGCTCCTGGAAGATGATCGAAATGTCGTTGCCGCGAATGCCGCGAATCTCGCGCTCCGACAGGTCGAGCAGTTCGCGGCCCTTGAAGTGAATGCTGCCCGACGGATGCGATGCGGTCGGGTACGGCAGCAGCTTGAGGATCGACAGCGCGCTGACCGATTTTCCGGAGCCGGATTCGCCGACCAGCGCCACGCACTCACCGCGCCTGATCTCGAACGAGATGCGGTCGACTGCAAGCGAAGTTCCGCTCGGCTGATGAAACGCCACGGAAAGGTCGCGAACGTCGAGCAGGGGCTGGTTGATGGCATCCATGCGGGCGACCTATCGAAACGTCTTGCGCGGATCGAAGGCGTCGCGCACGGCTTCGCCGACGAAGATCAAGAGCGACAGCATGATCGCGACTGCGAAAAAGCCGGTGAAGCCGAGCCACGGCGCCTGGACGTTGGCCTTGCCCTGCGACAGCAATTCGCCCAGCGACGGTGAACCTGGCGGCAATCCGAAACCGAGAAAGTCCAGCGCCGTCAGCGTCATCACCGACGAAGAGACGATGAACGGCAGGAACGTCATGGTCGCCACCATGGCATTCGGCAACAGATGACGGAACATGATTACGGCATTGGACACCCCGAGCGCCCGCGCCGCCATGATGTATTCGAAGTTGCGGCCGCGCAGGAATTCAGCGCGCACCAGGCCGACCAGCGAGACCCATGAGAACAGCAGGAGGATGCCGAGCAGGACGAAGAAGCCCGGCACCAGCACCGATGACAGGATCAGCAGCAGATAGAGCGAAGGAATCGCACTCCAGACTTCGATCAATCGCTGAAACCCGAGATCGACCCAGCCGCCGAAATAGCCCTGCACGCCGCCGGCGGCGACGCCGATGATCGACGAAATGATAGTCAGGCTGAGGCCGAACAGCACCGAGATGCGAAAGCCGTAGATCAGGCGCGCGACCACGTCGCGGCCCTGATCGTCGGTGCCGAGCCAGTTGTATTCCAGGTCGCGACAGCTCTTGAGGCCCTTCCGCTGCACCACTTCCTTGCACTGCGCCTCGGTCAGCAACCAGGTCGGCTTCGATGGCGCCGGCGTCGGCAGATCGAGATTATGGGTATCGTAGGAATAGCGGATCAGCGGCCAGATCACGGTGCCGCCCTTGGCCGCGATCAGCTTCTGCAAATATGGATCGCGATAATCCGCGGCGGTCTCGAAATCGCCGCCGAAAGCGGTCTCGGGATAGCTGACGAAGGCCGGCCAATACAGATGGCCGTCGAACTTGATCAGGAACGGACGATCGTTGGCGATCAGCTCGGCGAACAGCGAAATGAAGAACAGGATCAGGAAGATCCACAACGACCAGTAGCCGCGGCGGTTGGATTTGAAATTCTGCCAGCGGCGGCGGTTCAGCGGTGACGGACTGAAGCGGTGCCGCGTCGTCGGCACCCCTTCGCCGAGCGGCGTCTGCGTGGTGGTTTTGACCGGCGGTGGCGCGATGATGGTCATCAGACTTCCCGCGCCTCGAAATCAATCCGCGGATCGATCCACATATAGGCCAGATCGGAGATCAAATTGACCACGAGCCCGACCAGCGAAAAGATGAACAGCGTTCCGAACACCACCGGATAATCGCGGTTCAGCACGCTTTCAAAGCCGAGCAGGCCCAGCCCATCCAGCGAGAAGATGGTTTCGATCAACAGCGAGCCCGAGAAGAAGGCGTGAATGAACGCCCCGGGAAAGCCGGCGATCACGATCAGCATGGCGTTGCGGAAGACGTGATTGTAGAGCACCTGCCGCTCGCTGCAGCCCTTGGCACGCGCGGTCATGACATATTGCTTGCGGATTTCATCGAGGAACGAATTTTTCGTCAGCAGCGTCATGGTGGCGAAGGCGCCGAGCGCCATCGAGATCAGCGGCAGCGTGATGTGCCAGAAATAGTCGAGGATCTTCCAGTACCAGGGAAACTGCGACCAGCCGTCCGAGGTGAGCCCGCGCAGCGGAAAAATATTGAAGAACGATCCGCCGGCGAACAGGATGATCAAGAGGATCGCGAACAGGAATCCCGGAATGGCGAAACCGACAATGACCACCGCCGAAGTCCAGGTGTCGAACCTCGAGCCGTCCTTCACCGCCTTGCGAATACCGAGCGGGATCGAGATCAGGTAGGTCAGGAGTGTCATCCAGATTCCCAGCGACATCGAGACCGGCAGCTTTTCCTTAATCAGTTGCAGCACGCTGACATCGCGAAAATAGCTCTTGCCGAAATCGAAACGGGCGAAATTCCACAGCATCAACGCAAAGCGTTCCGGCGCAGGCTTGTCGAAGCCGAACTGCTTTTCAAGGCTCTTGACGAATTCGGGATCGAGGCCCTGGGCGCCGCGGTACTTCGATGCGACGGCATCGCTGGAGATGCCGACCTGGCCGCGTGCGCCGAAATCGCTGCCCGAGCCTGAAATCCGCGAGGTACCGCCGGTGTCGGCGCCGCTCAGCTGCGCGATCACGCGTTCCACCGGCCCGCCCGGCGCAAACTGCACCACCACAAAGGACACGAACAGAATCCCGAGCAGGGTCGGGATCATCAGGAAGATGCGGCGGACGATGTAGGCGGTCATTGGCTATTTTGCCTGCTCGGCGTTGACGACCTTGGCTGGATCCGACCACCAGCTCTCCGGTGCGCCGACGCCCTGCGCATAGCGCGGCGGCTGTCCGGGATGTGCGAACAGATCCCAATAGGCGATCGGGTGCGTGGCGCGATACCACTGCGGCACCCAATAACGCCCGGCGCGAAACACCCGATCGAAGGCGCGACACGCGATCGTCAGATCAGCGCGGGTTTCGGCCGCAAGAATTTTCTCGATCAGCGCATCAATGACGGGATCGGCGATTCCGGCGAGGTTGTAAGAGCCCTTGGTCGCGGCGGCCTGCGAGGAGAAGAACGGACGCATGGCGTCCCCCGGCGTCGCCAATGCCGGCAGCCGCTCAATGGTGATATCGAAGTCGAAGTCTTCCACACGAGCCCGGAATTGCACGGGGTCAACAAGCCGCACGCTCGCCTCGATCCCGAGCGTGCCCAGATTCTTGATATAGGGCGCATGGTGGGGCTCAAACGACGGCTCGTCGTTGAGAAATTCGATTCTGAATACCTCACCATTCGGCAGCAGCCGCTTGCCGTCCTTGATGACGAATCCGGCCTCCTGCAACAGTTGCGAAGCCTTGCGCAGCAATGCCCTGTCCTGCCCCGATCCGTCCGACACCGGCGGTACGAATGGCATCCCGAACACCTCGTCCGGCACCTTGCCGCGGAATGGCTCCAGCAGTTTGAGTTCTTGCGGAGAAGGCGGTCCTTCCGCCACCATATCCGAATTCTGGAACGGAGAAATGGTGCGCTTGTAGGCACCATACATGATGGTCTTGTTGGTCCACTCGAAATCGAACGCCTGGATCAGCGCCTCGCGTACCCGCGAATCCCTGAACTGCTCGCGGCGGGTATTCATGAACCAACCCTGCCCGCCTGACGGTGTTTCGTCGGGCAAGGTTTCGAGCTTGACGCGACCGTCCTTGACCGCAGGGAAGTTGTAGCGTGTCGCCCATACCTTTGCGGTGAATTCCTCGCGAAACAGGTAGCTCTTCGCGGTGAACCCTTCAAAAGCGACGTCGCGATCACGGTAGAACTCGTAGCGCACCAGGTCGAAATTGTAGAGCCCCTGCGAGACCGGGAGATCTGCGCCCCACCAATCCTTCACCCGTTCGAACTCGATGTAGCGGTTGACCTCGAACTTTCCCACCTTGTACGGCCCGGACCCCAGGGGAATGTCGAGCGTCGACTCGTCGAATGGACGGTTCGCGTAATAGGCTTGCGAGAAAATCGGCAGGCTCGCGACATAGAGCGGCACATCTCGGGCGCGCTTTTCGGCAAAGGTGACGACCAGGGTCGCGTCGTCAGACGCCTCGGCTTTCACCATGTCGCGCATCTGCTGCAGAATCAGCGGATGGCCTTTTGCCTTCAGCGTGGTCAGCGAGAAGGCCGCGTCATGCGCCGTCAGTTTTGTACCGTCATGAAACCTGGCTTCGGGCCGCAACGTGAACCGATAGCTGGTTTTGTCCGCCGAGATATGCACCGACTTCGCAACCAGGCCGTACATGGCGTCGGGCTCGTCCGCGGCGCGCGCCATAAGCGGCGCAAATGTCATATCCATGCCTTGCGCGCCTTCACCCTTCAGGATGTAGGCGTTGAGCGAATTGAACGTAAAGAAGGACTGGTTGTAGGCGCGTGACGAGGGTATCAGAGAGAATACGCCGCCCTTGGGCGCGGCGGTGTTGACATAGTCGAAATGATGAAAGTCGGCCGGGTATTTCAGATCGCCGAATACCGATATGCCATGAATCTCGGTGCTGGAATCGGCCGCCGCCGGCCGCAACCACGACGCACCGACAGCGCCAATGCCGAGACCGATGACGTGCCGGCGGGAAAGCTGCGCCATCCGCGGAGAATCCCTCAAGATCGCTTGCCGATCCTGGCGGCCCTGTCAGGATCGAACCACCACAAGGCCGGAAAT